>DATHVS010000251.1:0-56016 GCA_035461195.1 Nocardioidaceae bacterium | reverse complement strand
GGAGCCGCCGCCCCGGCGACCGGGACCTCGCCGAGCTCGTCGGAGTGGAAGGCCTCCCCGGTGCTGCGCCCGCCGAGGAGGTTGCTGGTCCCGATGAAGTCGGCGACGAAGAGGTTCCTGGGGCGCCGGTAGAGCTCCACCGGCGAGGCGACCTGCTGCACCCTGCCCTGGGCCATCACCGCGATCCGGTCGGCCATCGACATCGCCTCGTCCTGGTCGTGGGTGACCACCACGAAGGTGATCCCGACCTCGTGCTGGAGCCGTTTGAGCTCGAGCTGCATCTCCCCACGCACCTTGCGGTCCAAGGCCGACAGCGGCTCGGCGAGAAGCAGCAGCCGGGGACGCTTGACGATCGCCCGGGCCAGGGCGACCCGCTGGCGCTGGCCACCCGAGAGCTGGGCGGGCCGGCGCTTGGCCATCGTCGTGAGCCCGACGGTCTCGAGCACCTCGGCGACCCGGTCCCGCACCTCGGCCTTCGGGAGCTTCTCCCGCTCGAGGCCGTAGGCGACGTTGCGGGCGACCGACATGTGCGGGAAGAGCGCGTAGGACTGGAACATCAGGTTCACCGGCCGTCGGTTCGGCGGGAGCCCGAGCAGGTCCTCGCCGCCGAGCAGGACGGCACCTTCGTCGGGGTGCTCGAACCCCGCGATCGACCGGAGCAGCGTGGTCTTGCCACAGCCCGACGGTCCGAGCAGCGCGAAGAACTCGTTCTCCGCGATGGACAGCGACACGTCGTCGAGGGCGATGACCTCGCCGAACCTACGCGTCACGTGACGGACCTCGAGCAACGTGCGAGGCGGGGCTGCGACGTCCCCCAGGGGGGTCTCGGTCATCATGGCTTCTCAGTCCTTCGTACCGATCTGGCGGCGAACACGACCACGGCGATGCTGACGACCACCAGCACGGCCGCGAGGGCGTTGACCACGGGGGTGACGCCGACGCGGACCATCGAGTAGATCGCGATCGGGAGGGTCTGGGTGGTGGGGCCTGCGGTGAAGAAGGCGATCACGAACTCGTCGAGCGAGAGCGTGAACACCAGCAGCGCACCGGCCACGATCGCCGGGGCGATGGCCGGGATCGTGATCCGGACGAACGTTGACGCCGCGTTCGCCCCGAGGTCGCGCGATGCCTCCTCCTGGCTGATGTCCATGCCGGCCAGCCGCGCCCGGACCACCGCGACCACGAACGCCGTACCGAAGGCGGCGTGCGCGAGCAGGATGGTCATCGCGCTCTTCGGGACCGACATGGCGTAGTAGAAGGACAACAGGCCGATGCCCAGCAGCAGGTCGGGCAGGATCGCCGGGGCCATCGCGGAGGCCTCGAGCAGCTTCGAGCGGGCGTGCCTGGCGAGTCCGACGGCCAGCAGCGTGCCCAGCACCGTCGCGACCAGCGTGGCCCCGACGGCGACCGCCAGCGACGTCCCCAGCGCCGACATCAGGCGACGGTCCTGGACCAGTTCGCCGTACCACCTGAAGCTGAAGCCGCTCCACGTGTAGGCCGAGCCGCCGTCGTTGAACGACATCACGACCACGGTCACGATCGGCAGGTAGAGGAACGCGGCGCACACCAGCAGCACGAGCCACAGCCGACCGGGTCCGGCCTTCGCCACCGGCCTGGCCACGGGTCTGGGAACGAAGCTAGCCACGGGCGGTCCCTCCCTCGACCCACCGCGTCACCAGCGCCTGGAGCAGGAAGAGCCCGAGCAGGGCCACGACCACGACCATCGCGAGCACGGAGCCGAAGGGCCAGTCCTGCGCCTTGAGGAACTGGTCGCGGATCAGGTTGCCCACCATGACGGTCTTCCCGCCGCCCAACAGCTCGGGAACCACGAAGTTGCCCAGGCTCGGCACGAAGACCAGGATCGAGCCGGTCACCGCCCCCGGCAGGGTAAGGGGGAGCATGACGCTCCAGAACGTGCGCGCCCGCGTCGCCCCTAGGTTGGACGAGGCCTCGAGCAGCTCGGGGTCGACCTTCTCGATGGCGGCGTAGAGGGGCAGGATCATCAGCGGCAGGTAGACGTAGACCAGGCCGACGACCACGGCGCCGCGGGTGTAGAGCAGGCCCACCGGGTCGTCGACGACGCCCACGGCGAGCAGCATGTCGTTCAGCACGCCCTGGCTGTTGAGCAGGATGATCCAGGCGTAGATGCGGATCAGGAAGTTGGTCCAGAACGGCACGACCACGAGAATCAGCGCCACGGTGCGCCATCGCGCCGGCAGCTTCGTGATGGCGTACGCCGTCGGGTAGCCGAGGAACAGGGCCAGCGCCGTCGCGAGCAGGGCGATGCCGATCGAGCTGCGGAGCACGTCGACGTAGAGCGGGTCGAGGGCGCGCGCGAAGTTGTCGAGGTTCAACGTCCACTCGACACCGCCGAACCGACCCCGGGTGGCGAACATGTAGCCGACGACGAGGAGCAGCGGCGCCGCGACGAGGACGGCATAGAAGAGCAGCCCCGGCCCGAGGAGCACGAGCGGCTCCACGAACCGGCTGAACCGTGCGGGCACGCCCGGCCGACCGGCGGTGTCAGGGACCGCCCCGACACCGTCGTTCCGGCCGAGCTGCGGCACGGAGGGCATCAGGAGGCCGTGACCTCGGTGATGATGCGGTTGTAGAGCGAGGCGGCCTCACCGATGTCGGTCATGTTCTCGCCCTCGAGCATCTCCTCGCGCCGCGCGCCGAGGGTGTCGAACTGGTCGGTCAGCTCGGCGGGCAGCAGGTCCATCGCCGCGTCGTTGGGGACGATGTAGAGGATGTTCTCCGCGGCCCAGGCGTGGTTCTCGGCGTCGAGGATCGCGTCGACGAACGCGTAGGCGGCGTCCAAGCTGTCCGAGGACTTCAGGATCGCCATCGCGTCCACCCACAGGTCCGCGCCCTCCTCGGGCACCGCGAACTTGATGTCGGGGTTCTCCCCGGTGCCGTAGTTGCACCAGCCGTCCCAGGCCTCGACCATCACCGCCTCACCGCTGACCAGCCGCTCGTAGAACGTGGTGTCGTCGTAGGCCAGGAGGTTCGGCTTTGCCTTGACCATCAGCTCCTGGACCTCGGCCATCTCGTCCTCGTCGGTGGTGTTCACCGAGTAGCCGAGGGCCTTCTGGGCGGGCAGGACGGCCCAGCGCTCGGTGCCCATCATCGTGACCTTGCCCTTGTACTCGTCCGCCGGCTCGAGCACGTCCATCCAGCTCGTCGGCGGCTCGTCGACGAGGTCCTCGCGGTAGCAGATGCCCGTGGTGCCCCACGTGTAGGGAGCGAAGTAGGTCTGCCCGTCCACCTCGGCGAGCTCCTGAGCCTTCGGGTCGAGGTTGTCCCAGTTCTCGAGGTACTGCGGGTCGATCGGTTCGAGCAGTCCCTCCTCGGCGAACGCCTCCAGGTAGGGCTGCGAGCCGAAGATGACGTCGAGCCCCTCGCCGCCGGAGCCGGTCACCTTGGCGACGAGCTCTTCGTTGGTGGCGTGGTTGGTGACCTCGACGGTCGCACCGGTCTCGTCCTCGACGATGTCACCGATGTTCTCGGGCATGTAGCCGTCCCAGTTCGACACCACGATCGTCTGGCCGCTGAGATCGGCCTCGGTGTCGATCTCGGTCGGCTCGGCGCTCTCGTCCTCGCCTCCGCCGCCGCAGGCGGACAGCACCAGCGCGAGGGATGCCGCCAGGGCCACGCCCGCGCCGGCGCGCCGCCTTACAGGTGTGTGTCTCATGCTCCGTGCCTCCGGTTTCTCCCCCTCGGGCCGCGCGGCCAGACGCGCGACATCGACGCCCCACAGCGGTCGACCTGAGGCGAAGATTGCACCAACATTCAGTGTTGGCAAGGGCCTGTTTAGAGCGGTCTCTAGCCATTTCGGGCCATTTCCTGAATGAGGCTTCAGTTTTTTCCCGAGTCCTGCCACAGTGTGCAGTCGTGTGGTGTGGACCACACCCCGCTCCCGAGGCGACCCGATCCGTGGAGGAGAGGCCGGATGGCTACTGCACGCGAGCAGCGTCGCGAGAAGTTGTTCAAGGCCGCCCAGAAGGCCGTGGTCGCACACGGTGCGGACGTCCGCCTCAAGGACGTCGCCGACATGGCCGGGCTGACCTCCGGAGCGATCCTCTACCACTTCCCCGACGTCCAGTCGCTGCTGCTCGAGGCCAACCGGGCCGTCATGGAGCGTTTCTACGACAACCGGATGCGAGCGATCCAGGGACTGTCCTCGGCCGCGGAGAAGCTCGTGGTCACCATCGCGTCGGGCCTGCCGGTCAACGCCGACGACGAGGACGTCAAGGTGCTCTGCGCCCTCGGTGGCGCCGCCTCCCGTTACCCGGTGTACGCCGCGATGCTGACCTCGCTCTACGACCGCCAGGTGGCGATGTACCAGGTCATCCTCGAGTCCGGCGCCGCCACGGGGGTCTTCGAGCTGACGCAGGCCTCGGAGACGATCGGGCGCAACATCGTCGCCCTCGAGGACGCCTACGGCTACCGCATGGTGGCTCGACACCCCACGATCACGCTCGAGGTCGCCACCGAGCTCATCCTCGACTACGCCCGGCTCGCCACCAGCCACCCGCTCGACATGCCGACCCGACTGCCCGCCTAGGAGCACCGATGACCGAGAAGCTGACCGTCCTCTTCCTTCCCGAGTCCGCGCACGGTCCCACCAACCAGTGCATCGGGCTGGGCAACCTGCTGCTCCAGCGAGGCCACCGGGTGGTGTTCGCCTCGGAGTCGTCGTGGGCCGGCAAGCTCGCGCCCCTCGGCTTCGAGGAGCGGCTCGTCGACCTCGCCGAACCTGACCCGGACGCGACCGAGGAGGACGCCGGGCAGTTCTGGACCGACTTCATCGCCGAGACCGCGCCTGAGTTCCGCAAGAGCACCACCGAGCAGCTCGAGACGTTCATCAAGCCGACGTACCAGGCGCTCATCGACGGGGCGATGTACTGCGAGCCCGCCCTGAAGGACATCGTGGCCGACGTGAAGCCCGACGTCCTCGTCGAGGACAACGTGGTGATCTTCCCCGCCCTCGTGACCAGCGGCGCGCCGTTCGTCCGGATCGTGTCGTGCAACCCGCTGGAGATCCCTGGCGCGAGCATCGCGCCTCGCCTGTCGGGCCTGCCGCAGGACGACCCTGCGTCCTGGGGGCCTTTCCGCGAGGAGTTCGAGCGCACCCACAAGGAGATGTGGGAGGCCTTCAACAACTGGGCGGTGGAGCAGGGCGCACAGCCCCTCCCCTACCTGGAGTTCATGCCGCGCGACAACGCCGCCAACATCTACGTCTTCCCCGAGGAGGCCGACTACCTCGACCGCCGACCGCTCGACGACTCCTGGCACCGGCTCGACTCCAGCGTCCGCCGGACCGAGGATGACTACGTGCTGCCCGACGACTTCGCCCACCGGCCCGAGGGCTCGGCGCTGGTCTACCTCTCCCTGGGGTCCCTCGGTGGCGCCGACGTCGACCTGATGCAGCGCCTCGTGGACTCGCTGGCCCACAGCCGCCACCGCTACGTCGTCAGCAAAGGCCCCGTGGCCGACAAGATCGAGCTCGCCGACAACATGGTCGGCGCCCAGACCGTGCCCCAGACCAAGGTGATCCCCCAGGTCGACCTCGTGATCACCCACGGCGGGAACAACACGACGACGGAGTCGCTCCACTTCGGCAAGCCGATGGTGCTGCTGCCGCTGTTCTGGGACCAGTACGACAACGCCCAGCGCATGCACGAGCTCGGCTTCGGCATCCGGCTGTCGACGTACGGGTGCACGCCGGAGGAGCTCAACGAGGCCGTCGACACGTTGCTCGCAGACACCGACCTGCGGAAGCGGATGGACGAGATGGGCGCCCGGATCAGGGCCCGTGACGGCCTCACGAAGGGTGCCGACATCATCGAACGGGTGGGCCTCGAGCACCGACGCTCCTCAACGAGGTGAGCCTCAGGGCAACGGGGGCATCTCCGGCGCTCACCGCCGCGATCGCTCGAGCGGACTGGGCGGCCCTGCTGCCGCCGCTCCGGGCGCACGGGGACGAGCAGCCGGTCGGCCGACCCACGTGCGTGGCCGCGCTGGACCTCGCCGACGGCCTCGTGCTGGGAGTCCTCGAGGACCGTGCCGGCCGCACCTACCCGGTGCCCCTCGTGACCGCGGGCTCGGAGGTACGCCGGGCCCGCGCCGGCGACGGGGCGGCCGAGGCGCTGATCGACCTCCTCGCCGGCGGCAGCCGTGAGCGCGACGGGTTCGAGCTGACCGCCTGGTACCACCGTCCCGCCACGGGCGAGCGCTCCATCGACGTCGACCAGACCAACGAGTCGGTGATCGTCGCGGAGCATGCCGTCGTCAAGTGGACCTTCCTCGCCGACGAGGGTCCTCACCCGGCGCCGTCGCTGCTCGCCGAGCTGGAGCGCAACGGCTTCACCGGCATGCCGCGTCCCTGGGGTGCGTTGCAGTGGCGCTCCCCGCCGAGCTCCCCGCGGCTGATTGCCCTCGTGACCGAGTACGTCCCCGGCGCCGAGGACGGCTGGACCTGGGCCGTGGAGGAGCTGCGCACGGCCGCGCAGTCGGGCGAGGAGGAGCCGGCCCGTCGCGTGGGCGCGTCCGTGGGCGAGCTCGTCGCGTCCTTCCACCGTGCTCTCGCGGGCACGGCCCGCCCCTCGACGACGGCGGAGGGTGCCGCCCGGCGGTCGGGCGCACTGGCCGACCTCGATCGCGCCCTGGCGGTGACGAGTGGTCGGGCCCACGAGGTGCTGGCCTGCCACGAGGCCGAGACCCGGGCAGTCCTGCGAGACATGCCGATCGACGACACCGAGGTGCTCCGGGTGCACGGCGACCTCCACGTCGGGCAGGTGCTGCGGACCCGGGCCGGTGCGACGTCGACGTACACGCTGACCGACTTCGACGGCAACCCCGTCGTGCCGCCGCAGGAGCGGATCCGGGAGCAGCCGGCGGCGCTGGACGTCGCCGGGATGGCCCAGTCCTTCCGCCATGTGGGCCTGGTGCTCCACAAGCACGACCCTGACCTCGACCCCGCGGTCGTCGACCCGATGGCGGAGGTCGCGCGCTCGGCCTTCCTCGACGCCTACCGGCAGGCGCTCGCGAGCCGGCTGGACCTGCTCGACGAGCGGCTGGTCCGGCCTCTTGCGCTACGTCAGGTGTGCCGCGAGTTCACCTACGCTGCCACCCACCTGCCGCGCTGGTCGTACGTCCCCGAAGCGGCGCTCCCGATGCTGCTCGCACGAGGAGGCCTCCGGTGAACCCCGACCTCTTCCTCCTCGACCTGCACCGCAAGCCGGAGGCGCTCGGCGCGCTCGCGATGCACCTACGGGAAGGGAACCCGTGGTCGGGGCTGTCGTCCACGCTCGTGCGGGTGGTGCTGCTGGGGATGGGCTCGTCTGCCTATGCCGCCGGTGTCGCGGCGGCCCGGATGCGGGCTCGCGGCCTGGTGGCCGTGGCAGAGCTGGCCAGCAGCGACCTGCTTCCGTCGTGGGGACCGGAGACACTGGTGGTTGCCATCTCGGCGTCGGGCGGGTCGCGCGAGACCCTGGACGCCCTCGGGCGGGTGCAGGACGGGCCGGTCACGGTGGCGCTCACCAACGTGCCCGGCTCGCCCATCACCGTCCGCTGTGAGCACACCGTGCTCATGGAGGCAGGACCGGAGGACGGCGGCGTGGCCTGCCGGAGCTTCCAGCACACGCTCGCGCTGCTCATGGCGCTGGAGGCGCACCTCACCGGCGCCCCCCTGGAGCCGCTCGTGGCCATCGTCGAGAAGGCGGCAGCTGCTTCCGCGGACCTGCTCTCCGGCCTCGAGGAGTGGCTGCCTGTGGTGACGCCCCTGCTGGCGGGTCCCGACGGCACCCACCTGGCCGCGCCCGCACGCCGGCTGTCGTCGGCCCTTCAGGGCGCGCTGATGCTCAGAGAGGGCCCGCGGTGCTTCGCCGTGGGCTGCGAGGCCGGGGACTGGGCGCACGTGGACGTGTACCTCACCAAGAACACCGCCTACCGACTGCTCGTCTTCGCCGGGTCGGCATGGGATGACGGGATCCTGGAGTGGACCCGCCCCCGGAAGACCCCCGTGGTGGCGGTGGGTGGTGAGTTCCCCGACGCGGCGTACGTGCTGCGCTACCCGCACGACGATGTCGACGACGTACGGCTGCTCACCGAGGTCCTGGTGCCCGAGCTGGTGGCGGCGCACCTCTGGCTCGACCAGCAGTAGGTTCCCGTCGGCGACTAGCCCAGTGGTCTGCCCAAACGTCGCAGTCATGGACATATCGGGCTGGCGTCGAGCCGCACGCAGACGATGGAGGTTTCACCGCCGTCCCGGCGGCGCACCTTCCCTCTGTGACCGCCCCCAGGAAGACGCCGAACCTGTCGCACCTGCTGCGCGACAGGCGAATCTGGTTCCTCGTCCTCGCGGTGGTGCTGTTCGTCAGCGGCCTGGTCCTGAGCACCTCCCCGGGGCCCCGGCTCGAGGCGGTCGGCCAGGACCGCACCCGCTCGGTGACCCAGCTCGTCAACGACCTCGAGGGTGGGGTCGTCGACGCCGTCACCTACTACGACGAGGTCGACCAGGCGGTCGTCGTCTACACGGGTGCGAGCGACGCGCTGGTCGTCGTGCCCCCGGGCTACGCCGAGTCCCTGATGGACGCGGTGGTGGAGTCGGGTGCACAGCTGGTCGCCGGAGCAGGTACGCCGGAGGCGCCGGTCGACGCCGGCGGCTCGCCGAGCGTGCCGAGGAAGCTGGTCGGCCTCGGCCTGATGGTCGCCGGCCTCGCGCTCGGGATCTGGATGCTCTTTCGACTCACCAACCCCCACGGCGCCTCGGCCGAGCCGCGGTCGAGGCGGCGACGCAAGCACACGGGTCTCGTCGTCACCGACCACGTCGGCACCCGCTTCGCCGACGTCGCCGGTGCGGACGAGGCGGTCGACTCCCTCTCCGAGATGGTCACCTATCTCCGGGACCCAAGCCGCTTCACCCGGCTGGGCGCGAAGCCGCCCCGCGGCGCGCTGCTCGTCGGTCCGCCCGGCACCGGCAAGACGCTCCTCGCGCGGGCTGTCGCCGGGGAGGCGGGCGTACCGTTCCTCCAGGTGTCCGGCTCGGACTTCGTCGAGAAGTTCGTCGGCGTCGGCGCCAAGCGCGTCCGTGAGCTGTTCGCTGCGGCCCGTGAGCACGAGCGCGCCATCGTCTTCATCGACGAGCTCGACGCGATCGCACGGCGTCGCAGCACCGGCGAGGACTCCCAGGCCAACGCCGAGGGCGAGAACACCCTCATCGCGCTCCTGACCGAGCTCGACGGCTTCGCCGACCGAGGAAACGTCATCATCGTCGGCGCGACGAACCGCCCCGACGTGCTCGACCCCGCGGTGACCCGGCCCGGTCGACTCGACCGCAAGATCGAGGTGCCCAACCCCGACCGGCGGGGGCGCGAGCACATCCTCGCCGTCCACGCCCAGGACAAGCCGCTCTCCGACGACGTCGACCTGGTCTCGCTGGCGCGTCGCACCCCCGGGTTCTCCGGCGCCCAGCTCGCCGCCGTGGTCAACGAGGCGTGCATGGTCGCAGCCAGGGAGGACCTCGACGAGGTCACCCACGACTGCTTCGACGCAGCGGTCGCGACCATCGCGATGGGTCGGGCACGCACGTCGGCCCTCGTCACCGAGCACGACCGCCGGATCACCGCCTGGCACGAGGCCGGCCACACCGTCGCCGCGTTCCTGGTGCCGGAGGCCGACGACCCGGTCAGCGTGACGATCGTCCCGCGCGGCCCCGCCGGCGGCGTCACCTGGATGGGCGGCTCCGACGACGTGTTCCTGCCCCGCCGCAAGGCGCACGCCCAGCTCGTCGTCGCGATGGCCGGCCGCGCCGCCGAGGAGATCCTCCTCGACGGCGAGTTCACTCAAGGAGCCTCCGGCGACCTGAGCAGCGCCACGCAGACCGCGACCGCGATGGTCACGAGGTACGGCATGAGCGAGCTCGGCTACGCCGTCCGCGAGCCCGGCTCCGCCGCGGTCGTCGACGCCGTCGACGAGCTGCTCCACGACGCCCACACCCGCGCCGCCGACCTGCTCGCCCGTCACGAGACCTTTCTCCAGGAGCTCGCGGAGGCGTTGCTCGAGCACGAGACCCTCGCGCTGGCCGACATCGCGCTGATCGCGGAGCGGTGCGGCGTGGAGCGCGGGACCCCCGTCGAGCTCCGAGGTGCCCCGGTGCGCCGACCGCGCGGACCACGGGGCGAGGCGACCGCTCCGGGGAAGGTCGTGGAGCTGCCCACCCCGCCGGTGCGCCGACGCGTCGGCGTCATGCAGGCCGTGGCCGAGGCCTGGCGCCGACGAGGAAGAGGGAGCACCCCACCCACCGCGACAGCCTGAGGGAAGGTCGCAGTCAGCCCGGGGAAGGCTCAGGTCAGGTGCAGGTCAGGCACGTGCGCGACGCTCTTCCCATCGAGCCCACCACCGAGCAGAGAAAGTCGGAACCATGTACCACGTCGTCGAGGAAGAGTCCGGGACCTACACCGGGACGTGGCACCCCCACAACGGCTACTACGCCGGTGACTTCTCCGACCAGCCGGTCCGGCCCCTGGACCTCTGCTCCGCCGGTGCCCTCGTCTGACTCAGCACCGACTCACCCAGGCTCGGACCACCCAGGACCGCCACCGCCCGCACCGGCATCGTGCCCATCCCCTCCACGGGCGCCGGAACGGCGGTGAACCGCGCTCCGCGCGCCGGCACCTGTGCCAACCGCGTCAGGTGCTCGACGACGAAGATCCCCGCACCCAGCAGCATGCTGTGAGCAGGACGAGCCGGGTCGTCCACGTCGTCCACGTTGAGTGCGTCGATACCGACGAGCGCCGGCCACTCGCGCACCAGTGCCTCCACGAGCGGTCGGGTCAGGAATGGGCTGTCGACGGCGTACTCCGGCTTCCCGAAGAGGCTCGACCGGTCGGTCCGGAAGAGGACGGCCGCACCCGTCAGCGGGCCTTCCGGCAGCATCTCGGGGCCTATCGTCCGCTGTCCCCGGACGTCGACGACGACGCAGGCCAGGTCGACCATCCGCCCGACGTCGGCAGTCGCGCAGTCGGCGCCACGCTCGTGGAAGTGGAACGGGGTGTCGAGGTAGGTCCCGGTGTTGGCCACCAGCTCGATGACGCCGATGTGGAAGGACGCCTCGCCGCGGAGCTGGGCCCTGGCGTCGTCCCGGCCCACGTGGGTGCGGATCCTGGGACCCGGCAGCCCTGGGTATGTCGTCATCCCCTCCCGGATCGTGTGGCTCAGGTCGACCACCCGGCGTCGGCGCGCCCCGGACTCAGCCATGGTGTCCCTCCTCTCTCGCGTCGGTGGTGCCAGGCACGTGCAGCGTGAACGGAACGGTGACCACCGAGGAGTCACTCTGCCGGAACTGCGCCCAGAGCCGGTAGGTCCCGGGCGTCTCGAACCTGACGTGCAGGCCGAGGGCCGGACCGAACGTCGTGCCCGGCATGGCCGCGACCGGGCGGCCCGACTCGTCCTCGCTCTCCGCGTGCCGATGCCCGAACGAGGAGCCGTCGCGCTTCGTCACGACCACGTGACCGGCTGCTCCGAGGTACGGCTGGAGGTCGACGACGGGCTTCTTGGTCGCGGCGTCGGCGAACCGGAAGATGAGGTCGCTGGTCGAGCGCAGCCGGGCCGCCCCGACGAGCTCGACCTCGAGTCCGTCGACGACCTGGCGGCGCTCTTCCACGAAGTCGCCCCCGCCTCGCGGAGCCGGCCCCGGGACGGTGATCTTGTGCGCGTCCAGCACGTCGGCCATCTCCCCCTGCTGCCGGAACTCGGTGTGCAGCGTGTAACGGCCACCGGTCGGGAACGTGGCCTCGACCTCGAAGACACCCTCGCGGGCGGTCGGCCGCGGGTGGACGTGGGCGAAGGAGCCAAGGTCCTCTCGGGTGACGATGGCGTGCATCCACGCCTGGTGTGTGCGGACCACGTCGGTGACCGGCGCACCGGTCTCGACGTCGCGGACCGTGACGGTCAGCCGCTGGGGCTCGCCGGGACGCATGTCCCGCGGGACATCGACCTCAACCGTCAGACCGGCGTCGGACGGGTCGAGCGGGACGACCTCTGCCTCCTCCATGACGCTCATCGCCGGGCGCATCGGCATGCCCATCCCCTCGGTCCAGGCCAGCACGCCGTTCATACCGCGCTCTGCCCGATCGGTGCGGCTCAGTGCCGTGAAGCCTGCTCCGAGCGCCAACGCGATTGCGGCGATGCAGACGAGGTACGCCGACTGCCCCACCCGGGCCCGGAGGGGCGGCCGCAGGATCTGCCCGGCGCCGGCCGGGACCCGGAACCGCCGCAGCCGCAACGCGTTGGTCACGACACTGACCGAGCTCATGGCCATCGCGGCGCTTGCCAGGACCGGGTCGAGCAGGAGGCCGTCCCACCAGAACAGCGCGCCGGCGGCCACGGGGATGAGCAGGACGTTGTACCCGAACGCCCAGGCGAGTCCCTGCTTGATGGCCGTGACGGTGCGCCGCGACAGCGCGACAGCCGCGACGATCCCCCGCAGGTCCCCTCCCACGAGGGTGATGTCCGAGGCCGCGATGGCCACGTCGGTCCCGGTGCCGATGGCCATGCCGAGGTCGGCCTGGGCCAGTGCGGGCGCGTCGTTGATGCCGTCGCCGACCATGGCGACGACCTGTCCGCCCCGCTGGAGCTCGGCCACCCGCTGGGCCTTGTCCGCAGGAAGGACCTCGGCCATGACGTTCCGGATCCCTACCTGTGCGGCCACGGCTTTCGCCGTCGCGGCGTTGTCGCCGGTGACCATCCACACCTCGAGCCCGAGCGCCTCGAGCTGTGCGACCACCTCGGCCGCCTCGGGCTTCGCCGTGTCGGCAACCGTGACGAGGCCGGCAGCCGCCCCGTCGACTGCGACGAACATCGGCGTCTCTCCCCGCTCTGCGGCCGATGCGGCCTCCTGTGAGAGCCGCGCGACGTCGACGCCCGCACTCCTCATCTGCGCCACGTTGCCGACGAGGACCTCGCGTCCCTCGACGCGTGCGCGGACTCCGTGCCCAGGGGTAGCCTCGAACTCCGTCGCCGTCGGCAGCACCCGCTCCTTCTCGCGCGCCGCCGCGACGACGGCCTCGCCCACCGGGTGCTCGCTGCCCGCCTCGGCTGCGCCGACGAGCACGAGCAGATCGGCGGCATCCCAGCCGTCGAGGGCCTGGATCCCGGTCAGGCCGGGCCTGCCCTGGGTGATGGTCCCGGTCTTGTCCAGCACGACCGAGGTGATCCGGCGCGCCTTCTCCAGTGCCTCGCCGTCCCCCACGAGCACTCCCAGCTCGGCGGCCCTGCCGGTGCCGACCATGACAGCTGTCGGCGTCGCGAGCCCGAGAGCACACGGACAGGCGATGATCAGGACGGCCACCGTCGTCCCCAGAGCCAGCGTCAACCGGTCGCCGGCGGGACCGAAGAGGTTCCAGGCGACGAAGTTGAGGACCGCGACGACGAGCACCGTCGGGATGAACCAAGCCGTGACGCGGTCGGCCATCCGCTGCATCGGCGCCTTGGCCCCCTGTGCACCTTCGACCAGCCGGACGATCTGCGCGAGAGTGCTGTCTGCGCCCACCGCGGTCACGGTGACGAGCAGGGTGCCGGTGCGGTTCAGCGTGGCACCGATGACCTGGTCGCCGGCCGCCTTGTCGACCGGGACGCTCTCCCCGGTCAGCATCGACTCGTCCACGGTGGACGCGCCCTCGACCACGGTGCCGTCGACGGGGACCTTCTCCCCCGGCCGCACACGCACCAGCTCACCGACTCGCACGTCCTCCAGAGGTACGTCGATCTCCGCACGGTCTCGGACGACGCGCGCAGTGCGTGGGGCGAGACCGACGAGCGCCCTGATCGAGTCTGCGGTCCGCTTCTTCGCCCGGGTCTCCATCCACCGCCCCATGAGCACGAGCGCGACGATGACGAGGGCGGTCTCGAAGTACACGTGCAGCGGCAGCCCCCAGCGCTCGGTGATCCCCGGCCACAGCGTCACGAACGCGCTGTAGCCGTAGGCCACGCCCGTGCCGAGCGCGACGAGCGTGTTCATGTTGGTGCTCCGGTGTCTCGCCGCCGCCCAAGCGGCCCGGTAGATGTCGGCGCCGGCCCAGACCTGGACGATTGTCGCCACGGCGAAGATCAGCGGCATCAGCCAGTCCATCGTGTCGATGTGGATCGGCACGTACATCGCGACCATCAGGGCCAGGCCCACCGAGAGCGCCACGACCCAGCGCCTGCGCAGCCGCCCGATCTCGAGGTCCCGTCGCGCCTCGGGATCCTCGTCCGGCGTCCCGCCCACCGAGGGTGAAGATCGCTCGGATCGGCGGATGGTCCCCGTGTAGCCGGCGCGCTCGACCGCGCGCTCCAGCTCGGCTTCGGACACGAGGCCGGCGTCGTAGGTCACCGCAGCTGCCTCGGCGGTGAGGTTGACCGAGGCCGTGACCACACCGTCGACGCGGGTAAGGGCCTTGGTCACGCGGTTCACGCAGGCCGCGCAGGTCATGCCGTCGATGTCGAGGGTGCACTCGACGACGGCCCGGCTGGGCGTGGTCACGGTCATCATCGGCTCCGGTCCTCGTCGGGTCGGCACCCCGCGCACGAGGGGCCGCGCGCGATGCCGTAGCCGGCCTCGACGATCGCCGCCTCGACCTCCTCGGGGCAGATGGCGCCCATCCCGCGGACCACGACCGAGGAGGCCGACAGGCTCACCTCGACGGTCTGGACACCAGGGACGTCGCGTACCTGGGAGCTGATCGCGCGCACGCAGTGCTGGCAGGTCATCCCTGCCACGTAACGGACTAGCTCGGTCATGTCACTCACTCCTCATCCGTTGCCCCGCAGGGCTCGACAACGTTGTCGGGGAGCGTGCGGGCGGCTGCTGACCGGGCGCTGACGGCCGCCTGACGAGGTGAGGCGGAGCGGTCAGCGGACGGTCAACGGACGGTCAACGCCGAGGCCGACACTCGACGCATCGAAGCCACCCAGGAACCAAGAGCCCAGAGAGGCAGAGTCATGAACCACATCGTCGAGGAAGAGCGCGGGACCTACACCGGCACCTGGCACGCGCACAACGGCTACTACGCCGGCGACTTCTCGGACCGGCCGGTCCGGCCCCTGGACCTCAGCTCGTTCGACGGCATGACGGGGGCGCTGTCGTGAACCACGAACTCGCGCCGGGACCGGTCCACCGCCCGACCCAGGTCGAGCGCATCGTGAAGGTGTACCACCCGGGCGAGCTCGCGCGTCAGACCCGAGCCATCGACAGGTCCCGCGCCAGCTCGAGGACCCACGGGTACTCGTGGTTCGCGAAGAGGCGCAGTGCTTCCTCCGCCTCCGTGGCCGCCGTCTCCTGATCCCCACGCAGACTTGCTGCGCGGCTCCGCGCGAGGTGGCCCCATCCCAGTAGGCGGGGGTTGAGGGCCCGGTCGGCGATCAGGAGCGCCTCCTCGGTCAGCGGGGTCGCTGTGTCGGCGTCGAGCCGGTCCAGTGCCGCGTGAGCGAGCTGGACGAGCGCGAACGCCGTGTTGTGAGGCAGGTCGAGCGAGCGCACAGCCTCCAGCGCCTCGTCGAAGGCCGCGACTGCGCAGCCGGTCTCCCCGACCATCCGCAGGGCGAGGCCGAGGTGGCACAGCAGGCCGGCGAGAGCCACGGCGTCCCCGGTCGGCCGCAGCAGCTCCACTGCTCGCTGCGCCTCCTCGGCAGCGGCGACGTGGTCGCCCCGCCGCAGCCGCATCTGGAGGTCGGTGTAGTGGACCATCGCGAGGTACCAGCGGTCACCGCTCCTTGTGAAGGTGTGCCGCGCGGTCCCGAGCAGCCGGAGGTACTCCTCGTCGTGGTCCGCGTATCGGCCCTCCATTGCCACCAGGAGCGCAGACTCGGCGGCGCGGTCGTCTTCCCCCAGCTCCTCGAACAGTCCGAGGGAGTCCCGGGCCGCCTGTTGGGACTCCGCGCTGGGCGCGTAGAGACCGAGCAGACCCCACGTCTGCAACGCGCAGGCGCGGTGGTACGCCGACCCGCGACCGTCGTCGGGAACGTCCGGAAGGTGGCTCAGCACGGCGGCAAGGTAACGGATGCCCTCGCCACGGAGCCCGTAGTACCAGAACCAGGACAAGGCGTAGCCGAACCGGAGGCCCCGGTCGGGGTCGTCCGCGACGGCCTCGATGCATCTGTCGAGGGCCGCGCGGAGGTTGTCGTGCTCGAGGTGCAGCAGCGCGGTGGCTTCGGCGTACTCGGCGGTGCGGATCCGCTCCTTGGTCGCCTCGGCCAGCGTCAGGAACCAGTCGGCGTGACGGTCCAGCACGACGTGACGCTCCCCTGCCTCGACCAGTCGGTCCGCGGCGTACTCCCGGAGGGTCGTCAGCAGACGGTAGCGGCCATCGACGTGGTCCCGCTGGACGAGGGACTTCTCGACCAGAAGGTCGAGCAGCTCCGGGACGTCCAGCGGCGCCAGGTCACCGAAGCCGCAGATGTGCTCGGCCGCCTCGGTCCGCCAGCCCCCGCGGAACGCGCTGAGCCGCCGGAACAGCACCCGTTCGGTCTGGTCAAGGAGGTCGTGACTCCAGTCGAGGGTGGCTCTCAGCGTCCGCTGTCGTGCCTCCGTCGTGCGGCTGCGGGTGGCCAGCAGGTCGAAGCGGTCAGCGAGCCGGTCGCAGAGGACGCCGAGCGGCAACGTGTGAATCCGCGCGGCCGCGAGCTCGATCGCCAACGGCATCCCGTCGAGCCGGCGGCACAGGGCTGCGACCCGTTCGACCGCCTGCCCCTCCATGCTGAACGACGGCAGGGCGGCCCAGGCCCGGTCGGCGAAGAGGGCGGCGGCCGCCTCGTCGTCGAGAGGCGCCAGCGCCAGCTGTACCTCGCCGGCCACGGCGAGCGCCTCGCGGCTGGTGGCCAGGACGCACAGCCTCGGGCACGCCTCGAGCAGCCGGTGCACGAACGGGGCGCAGGCGTCGAGCACGTGCTCGCAGTTGTCGAGGACCAGCAGGGCCTCCCGGTCCCCGAAGTGGCTGCGGACCAGGGCCTCGGCAGCGCCAGGTCCGGTGACTCCGAGCTGGGCGGCGACCGCCTCGGCGACTCGTGCGCTCTCGGTCACCGGGGACAGCCGGACGACCCACGCGGAGCCCTGCTCGCGGGCGACCTCCACCGCCAGGGAGGTCTTCCCCACGCCGCCGGGTCCGGTGAGTGTCACCAGGCGGCTACGTGCGAGGAGGTCCTCCACGATGCTCAGGTCAGCCTCTCGGCCGACGAACGAGGTCAGACGCGCCGGGACCTCTCCGCCGAAGTTGGCCGGGCGCGGGATGCGCTCCGGTCCGGCTAGGGAGTCCTCCTGCCGGAGGATGGCCTGGTGCAGCTGCTGCAGCTCCGGTGACGGGTCCAGACCGAGCTCGTCGGCCAGCAGGTCCCTCGTGGCGTCGTACACCGCCAGGGCGTCGGCCTGGCGACCGGCGCGGTACAACGCCAGCATCAGCAGACGGCGGGAACGCTCCCGCAGCGGGTGTTCGGCCACGATCAAGCGCAGCTCGTTGACCACCTCACCGTGCTCGCCGGCTTCGAGCCTCAGCTCGATCAGGTCCTCCGTCGCACCGAGCCGCAGCTCCTCGAGTCGCACCCTCTCCGCGGTGACCCACTCCTGGTCGGGCACGTCGGCCAGCGCAGGTCCCCGCCACAGGTCGAGGGCCTCCCGCAGGCTCTGCTGTGCGCCCTCCCCGTTTCCGGCGTCGACTTGCCTGCGTGACTGTGTGATGAGCGCCTCGAAGCGGAAGGCGTCCACCTCCGCGGCTGGGACGGCGACGAGGTACCCAGGATCCCGGGTCACCACCAGAGCCGGGTCGAGACCGAGGTCGCGGAGCTGGCCGCGCAGGCGTGACATCCGCTTCTGGACGGCGTTTCCGGGACGCGCGGGGAGGTCCTCCCCCCAGAGCCGGTCCGCCAGTCGGTCGGTGGCGACAACCTTCCCGGCGGACAGGGCCAGCAGCCCGAGCAGCTCTCGCTCCCCTGCGCCGGAGAGGGGGTGTCGTCCCGACGGGCCCTCGACCTCGACCGGCCCAAGAAGGTGCAGGCTCACCATCCGCTCATGATGCGCCCCCTCGGCCAACCCCCGCGAGGACCAGTTGCACTAGTCCGCGCTCTCTGCTTCCACGCCTCGATCGGCGTTCGGCATTGCCCGTCAGGGAGTCGTCAGCGACCGGACAGCGCCGACCCAGATGGTCGCGGTCTCATCAGACCGACCCATCGGAGGTTCGCATGTTCGCCACTCTCGGACGGTTCACCCACCGACACCGCTGGGCGGTGCTCGGTGGCTGGATCATGATCCTCGCCCTGGGGTTCACCGTAGGTAGCGGTGTCTTCAGCCACCTGAGCGAGTCGCAGGGCTCGAGCTCCACCGAGTCCGTCGAGGGCGCGGAGATCCTCGCCGAGCACGGCCCCACCGGCCCGGGCGTGATCGCCGTCGTGTCCGGTCGCGCCGTCGAGGACCCCGAGGTCCGGGCCTCGGTCCTGCGTACCTCGAAGGAGGTTGCCGCGCTTCCCTACGTCACCGATGTCGCCAACGCCTACGAGAACCCCGACCCGGCCCTGCGATCGGCGGAGGGGAACAGCAGCCTGGTCGCGGTCACGCTGGAAGCGACGGGCGCGATGGACGAGGCGCACGCGCGCGTCGACGAGCTGCGCGAGATCTTCCACGACTCCGTCCCGGGCGCCGAGGTCCTCGTCGGCGGCGACGAGCCCGTCATGCGTGACGAGATGGTCACCGCCCAGGAGGACCTGGTCAAGGGACAGATGGTGGCCCTGCCGCTGCTGCTGCTCGCGCTGCTCTTCGTCTTCCGGGGCTGGCGGTCGGCGAGCCTGCCGCTGCTCGGTGCGGTCGTGACCGTCGGGGGTGCGCTGCTGGTCCTGCTCGGGGCGACCCGGTTCATCGACGTCTCCAGCTACGCAGTGGACACGGTGGTGCTCTTCGGCCTCGCCCTCGCGGTCGACTACAGCCTGCTCATGGTCAGCCGGTTCCGGGAGGAGAAGGCGGCCGGCGGCACGGTCGCCGAGGTCGTGGAGCGGACCGTGGCCGCCGCGGGTCGCACCATCACCTACTCCGCGCTGACCGTCATCGCCTCCCTTTCTGGCCTCTTCGTCTTCGAGACTCCGGTCTTCCAGTCGCTGGCCGTCGGCGGGATCTCTACGGTGCTCGTGGCGCTCGGGGCCGGGCTCACCCTCGTGCCCGCGATGCTGGCGCTGTGGGGGCGCCGGATCAACGCGGAGGCACGCTCCGAGGTCAAGGGGGGCGCCTTCGGCCGTCTGGCTCGAAAGGTGCAGCGTCGGCCTCTGCTCGTGGCAGCCGGGGTCACCGCAGTCCTGCTCGCCGCCGGAGCGCCGTTCCTGGGGGTGAGCTACAGCAGCGGCGACCATCGCGTGCTGCCGACCTCGGTCGAGAGCCGCCAGGCCACCGACCTCATGGTGGCGGAGTTCCCCGCGATGGGCACCGGCCCGGTCCAGGTCGTCGCAGAGCGACCGGCGGACGATCCCGAGGTCCAGGAGTACGTCGACGCGGTCTCCGACCTGCCCGGCGTCGTCGCCGCCACTGCGCGCCCGCTCGGCGAGGACAGCAGCGTGGTGTCGGTCGTGCCCGACGGCGAGACCCAGGGCGAGGAGGCTCAGGCGCTGGTGCACGAGCTGCGCGAGGAGAGGCCGGCGTACGACAGCTGGGTGACCGGGCAGGCGGCGTTCCTCGTCGACTTCAGCGACCACATCGCCGACCGGCTTCCCTACGCCGCCGTGCTGATCGGACTGAGCACCTTCGTCCTGCTGTTCCTGATGACCGGCTCCCTGCTCGTGCCGCTGAAGGCACTGGTCATGAACACGCTCTCGCTCGGCGCGACGTTCGGGGCGCTGGTGTGGATCTTCCAGGACGGCAACCTCTCCGGGCTGCTCGGCTTCACCGCCTTCGGCGCCATCGAGGTGTGGGTGCCGATCATCGTCTTCGTCTTCGCCTTCGGACTCTCCATGGACTACGAGGTCTTCCTCCTGTCCCGGATCAAGGAGGCCTTCGACAAGGGGATGACCAGCGACGAGGCCGTCGCTGCGGGACTGCAGCGTTCGGGCCGGATCATCACCTCCGCCGCGGTGCTGGTGATGATCGCCTTCCTCGGCTTCGCGGTCGGGGACAACCTGGGGATCAAGGAGATGGGCCTCGCCCTGGCCATCGCCGTCGCCGTGGACGCCACGCTCGTCAGGTGCCTGCTGGTCCCGGCGACGATGACCCTCCTCGGCGAGAGGAACTGGTGGGCGCCGCGTTGGATGCGCCGGTTCCACGACAGGTATGGCCTGCACGAGGTTCCTGAGGCCGTCAGGCCCGACCTCCCCGTGGAGGCGGCCGCCTGAGCTGCTCGTCACTCCTCGGCCCCGGACCGGCACTAACCGGTCCGGGGCCGGGCTGTTCACGAGGTGATGGCGGCGGGCTTGACCCTCATCGACCCAGCGAGGAGCCACGACCCGCTCGGAGAGATGTACGGCACCACGGTCCTCTGAGAGGTGCGTATGGCAGACCTCAACCACACCATCGTCAACGTCCCGGACAAGGAGGCGTCAGCCTCGGCAACGGGGTCTCGCTGGACTTCGCCGACGACCACGGCCAGGGGCGGCCGCAGCACTACGTGTTCCTGGTCAGCGAGTCCGAGTTCGACGAGATCTTCGGCCGGATCCAGGAGCGCGGGCTGACCTACTGGGCAGAACCGGGGCGCAGCCGGCCCGGTGAGATCAGCCGGAACGACGCGGGCCGCGGTGTCTACTGGGAGGAGCCGGGCGGCCGGCACTTCTTGGAGATCATCACCCGTCCCTACGGCAGTGGGTCCTGAGGTAGGTCGACGCCACCGGGTCCGCCCCTGAACCTCCGGACCGACCGCAGCGGCCTCCGGAGCATCGTCAGCGCACATGAGCAGGAGAGCCGCGGTTCGCGGGTGGTCCAGCCTCGCCAGGAGTCCCGTTGCGTTCCTGGCGGTGGTCCACAGCTGCGTCGACTGGCCGTCCGTCGCCATCGTGCTGCGTCTGCGTCGAGCTCGTCCTCCTCGCGGTGCAGGCGGATCCGCTCCCCCACCTTTCCAGCCGATCGGCGTGCGCCGGGGTGGCCGTGGAGCGGGGAGATGTGGTTGTAGAGCGCCTGCGTCGCGTTCTTCAGCAGTTCGTCTGGCCAGAGACGGTCTACCAGCCGATCCGTGCTGATCACGCGTCCCGCGTCGAGGGCGAGCGGCGCCCGTCGACGTACCCCTGGGACCTCTGCGACATGACCGCCGACCTGGAGGGAAAACGCTAAGAGGACATCGGGGCACACCGCGAGGTCGGTGCGGTCGTCACGTGGTCGCCAGGGGCAGTGCGAAGCTCTCGGTGGCGACCCAGGCGCTGAAGCGCTCGCGCCCGACGGCCGTGACGAGACCTTGGGTCTGCGAGGCCTGCCGGAGCAGCGCCTCGACCTTGCGTTCCAACGCCGCTCCTGCCAGTCGCAACTGGAGGGCGAGCTCCTCGTCGGTGCAGACGCGGGGCCGTCCGAGCTCGAACACCCCGAGGTCGTCGTCGAGCTCGGAGTCGGGTGGGTGCTCGAGGGCGACCGGGTGCAGGACCCGCGGCGTCAGGCCCACGCGGGCGAGCGCGAGGTCGGTCCACGTGCTGACGGTCCGGTGGTCCGGGTGCCCGGTGAAGCCATCGGGGCCGAACGTGACCACGGTGCGGGGACGCACCTCGGCGAGCAGGGCGGCCAGCCGCTCGACCGGACCGTCAGGATCCAGGTCCGCGCACCCCCCGTCGGGGTAGTCCAGCCATTGGTGCTCCGCCACACCCAACGTCCCGAGGGCAGCCTGGAGCTCCTCGGTGCGCACGGCGGCCAGGGCGGCTCGCTCGTCCGACGTCGCTGCTGGGTCCGCCGCCTCACCGCGCGTGGCCGTCACGCATACGACGCGGTGACCCAGGTCCCGAAGGGCGGCGAGAAGTCCACCGGCGAGATACGTCTCGTCGTCCGGATGGGCCCACACCGCGAGGACGTCGCCCAGCTTCACAAGCTCGTCGAACGCGGCGTCGACTCCCGCGGCTGAGGTGGGGATCGTGCTTCCCATGCCGACCAGTGTGCGCCTCCGCGCCTGTCACTCGCCTGTCCTGGGACCAGATCGGGACCCGGCGGGTCGCAGGAGTGAGGTGGGAACACGCCGCCCGCAGCGTGGTGCTCGACGGCGCCACGACCAGGCTGCGGACCACAGCTGGTCCACCTCGGCGACAGCTCGGCATCTGGAAGGCGCTCGCGTCCGTGGACGCCATCACCAGCGGCGGGCTACGTCGACCGCACCGGGCTGGGAGCGGCGGCCTCCGAGGTCATCGCCGCGGTCTGGTCGTCGGTCGAACAGTTGGCCCATGCCTACGCGGCCGGGGAGGGAGTCGGCTGGCACGACCAACGACTCCCGAAGGGCGGCACCCTCCCCCTCCCGGCGGTCAACCGCGCGGCACCTCGACGAAGTAGGGGCGACCGATCTCGGGATTATGCAACAGCTTCGTGACGTCAGTGGTGTTGCGCGAGACCGACACCAGAAGCCGGCCGTCGGCGAGTGGGATCTCCGGGTGGGCGAGGGGCGCGTACTTCAGCTTGCCCGTTTCGAACCCGGCGGGCGCGCTGAGCTCCTTGACCGCAGTCCACGGACCCCACGGGTTGGGTGCGGTCCATTTGTAGACGAAGTCGCCGACGTCCCCGTCCCGCTTGGAGATCGCGACGAACTCCCCACCCACGTTGTCGACCGACAGGGTCTGGGAGACCCCGTCCTCGGCGGGCAGGACGACCGCGGCGCTACCGTTGTCGGAGGCCCAGCGGCGGCCGTTCCAGAACTGCCAGCCGCTCCGGCGCCCCGGGTCGGCCACGGGTGCACGAGCCACGTACAGCTCTCGTCCGAAGACGTACTGCTCGCCGGTCAGCCGGGTGCCGTACACGTAGTACCAGCTGCCGTGGACGTTCGCTGCCGCACCCCAGTTGATCTGCTGCGGGTCAGTGGAGTCCGGGGTGACGTCCAGGACTTTCTCGAGCTGCGGAACCTCACCGTCCCCCACGGTGAACACCGCTGCGCTCGTACCGAGGAACGTGAAGTCGAACGAGCCGTTACTGCCTCGTCGGATGCGCGAGGTCAGCACGACGATCACGTCGTGGGACCCTCGTCTGCCTACGGCCACCGACATCGGCCAGCGAACGGTCGTGCTGTCGACGTCAGTGACCACCGGGCCGTCGTCGGGCAGGCGGAGCTGGGCGACACAGCGTCCGGAGGTGACCAACATCGAGTTCGCGACGATCCTCGGTGACATCTGTGCTGTCCGTACCGTGTCGCCGAAGAGCCACACCAGCCGACCGTCGCTGAGCCTGGCACTCGCGCCGATGTCAGCGGCCTGCCACCCCGGCAGGTCGATGGAGGTGACGAGGCGGTTGAGCTGTTCGGCGGTCGGCCTCGTGCCTTGCTCCGGCGGGGACGGGCAGCTCGGCATCAGACGAGCCTCTTCCTGCGCGGCCGACTGCTCGGGCCTGGGGCTCTCGTCCGAGTCTGGCGTCGCCGAGGACGTGCACCCCGCGACCAGAGCGACGACCGTCAGGGCAGCGAGCACAGCGCGGGCAGTCCTGGTCGCCCGCGCGTGGTGCTGCGCCTCAGCGCGGGGGCGGGCCACCGGCCCGGTACTCCCGCATAGGCACCTCCCCAGCGTCCCAGACCGCGAGGACCGGGTCGACGATGCGCCACGCCTCCTCGGCCTCGTCACCCCGGACGAACAGCGTCGGGTCTTGGCGCAGCATCTGCAGGAAGAGGCTGCTGTAAGGATGGCGGCCCGAGGTTCCCGGTCGGGCCTCGAGCTGGTGGCTCTCCGCGGCGGTCTCCCCGTTGAGGGTGGTGCTGAGCTGGACGGTGGGATCCTTCAGGCTCACGCGGAGCACGTTCGGCTCCACGGTCGGCCATCTCTCCTGCATGTACCTCGGCATCGCCCGGAAATGGATCGCGATCTCCGCCGAGTCCTCCGCCAGCGCCTTCCCGGAGCGCAACGTGAAGGGCACACCGGCCCATCGACCGCTCTCGACCTCCAACGTGAGGGCGGCGTAGGTCTCTGTTCCACGACCCGGATCGACACCGGGCTCGTCGACGTACGACGGCACCTGGCGCGAGCCGATCACACCGCCGGTGTATCGCGCCCGCACCGACGAGGTCTGCAGGTCCTGTGCCCGAGGGGTGGCGACCGTGCGGAGCGCCTCCACCCTGGCGTTGCGGAGAGAGTGCTCATCGACCCGAGCGGGCTGGTCCATGAGCACGAGGGTCATCACCTCCATCAGGTGGTTCTGCACCATGTCCTTCAACGCGCCCGCAGAGTCGTAATAACGGGCCCGGCCTTCGAGCGTGAGGCTTTCGAGATAGCTGATGTCCACGCGGTCGACGTGCACGGCGTTCCACACGGGCTCGAACACCCGGTTGAGAAAGCGGAGGACGAGGATGCGCAGGACGAGCTCGTGCGACAGGAAGTGGTCCACTCGGAAGATCGTCGGTGTAGCCAGCCGCACCCGGATCAGCTCGTTGAGGTGACGGGCCGAGTCGAGGTCGACCCCGAAGGGCTTCTCGATCGCCACCGCGTCCCGCGACCCGAGAGTCCCCGACAGTGCCGTGGTGACGGGCTCGAACAACGGTGGCGGCAGGGCCAGGTACACCAGCGTCGCCGGGTGGTCCTCGCCGACGAGCCGCCGCACCTCGCCGGTGTCCGTGACGTCCATGGCCCGGTAGGACAGCGAGCCGAGCACCCCGTCGCGCGCCGTCGCCCCGACCGAGGACTGCCGGGCGAGCTCGGTGGCGACGTGCTCACGGAACTCCCCGGTCGACCACTCTGTGTCCGCCGCGCCCATGATCGCGAAGTCCGGCGGCAGGAGGCCGGCCTCGGCAAGCTGGGCCACCGCGGGGAGCAGCAGACGGCTCGTGAGGTCTCCCGATGCTCCCAGGACGAGCAGCCGCTCGATCACCGTTCGTCCGCCCCGGTGGCTGTCGCCGCACCGACCGGCGGGGCTCCCGTCTGCGTCGTCGCGCCGGTCGCCGTCCGCTGCGCGGGGATCGTGGGCCGCCGAAGCCGGGCCTTCGGAAGCGCCTCGTCGAGCCTGCTCTCCAGCGTGATGGCGGCGTCGACGAGTGCCAGGTGCGTGAACGCCTGGGGAAAGTTGCCCAGCTGTTCCCCGGTGAGGCCGATCTCCTCGGAGTAGAGGCCGACGTGGTTGGCGTAGGTCAGCATCTTCTCGAAGATCAGTCGTGCCTTCTCGATCTCGAACGCATTTGCGAGGGCCTCGACGTACGCGAACGTGCACAACGAGAAGGTGCCCTCGGAGCCGCGGAGCCCGTCCGGTGACGCCGCAGGGTCGTACCGGTACACGAGGCTGTCGGCGACGAGCTCGGTTTCCATCGCGGCGAGGGTGGCAGCCCACATGGGGTCGGTCGGGGTGATGAACCCGACTTTGGACATCCGGAGAAGTGCCGAGTCGAGGATCTCGGAACCGTAGTGTTGGACGAATGCTCGACGAGTCGGGCTCCATCCCCGCTCCATTACCTGGCTGTAGATCGCGTCGCGCTCGGCGCGCCAACGCTCCATCGGTGCCGGGCGGCCGTGGGCGTTCGCCATGCGGATGCCTCGGTCGAGGGCGACCCAGCTCATCACCCGCCCGTAGGTGAACTCCTGTCGGCCACCGCGCGTCTCCCAGATGCCCTCCTCGGGCTGGTCCCAGTTGTCGACGAGCCAGTCGAGCACGTCGCAGAGCTTCAGCCACCCCGCGTGGCCGGCCTGGATGCCACGCTGGTCGGCGAAGCAGAGGCTGTCGATCGCCTCGCCGTAGATGTCGAGCTGGAGCTGGCCGGCGGCGCCGTTGCCCACGCGCACAGGGCTCGACCCCCGGTAACCCTCCCAGTGCTCGAGCACCTCCTCGGTGAGGTCGCTGGAACCGTCGACGCGGTACATGATGCGCAACGGTCCCGACCCGTCGGTCTGCTGCTCGTGGATACGCTCACGCAGCCACAGGGCGAAGGACGCCGCCTCCTCCCTGAAGCCCAGCCGGAGGAGCGAGTGCACCGAAAAAGACGCGTCGCGGATCCAGGTGAAGCGGTAGTCCCAGTTGCGCTCACCACCGATCTGCTCGGGCAGGCCCGCAGTCGGGGCGGCGACGAGCCCGCCGCTCGGCGCGTAGGTCATGAGCTTGAGCGTGATGGCCGACCGGTTGAGCGTCTCGCGCCACCGGCCGGTGTACGTCGACCGGCTCAGCCAGTCCCGCCAGAAGGCGACCGTCTCGTCCAGGAGAGCTCGAACCTCGCTGACGCGGACCTGTCGGGGCGGGTCGGCACTGTCGGTCTCGAGCACGAGGCCCCGGGTCTCCCCCGCTCGCAGATGCAGCTGGGCATGGACGTCGCCGCCCTCATCCACACGGGCCTGCGCGACCGGAGCGTCCTCGGGGCCCCGCACCACGTGGGCATGCAGCGTCGTGTTCCTCCCCCGGAACTCGACTCCACCCGCACTGAGGTAGGTCTCGTGGGGCTCACGGCCGTAGTCGAACCGCGGTGCGATGTCGATCGCGAACGTCATCTCGCCCCGGACACAGGTCACCATCCGCACGAGTCGGTGCCTTGCGGTCGCGCTCGTGCTGCTCGCGACCGGCATGAAGTCGACGAGCTCGCCGACCCCGCCCTCGGTCATGAACCGGGTGACGAGAACGGCCGTGTCGGGCAGGTAGAGCTGCTTGCGCGTGAAGTCCGAGGTCGTCGGGCTCGTCCGCAGGTGGCCGCCCCTGGCGTGGTCGAGCAGCGAGCCGAAGATGCTGGGCGAGTCGAACCGCGGGGCGCAGAACCAGTCGACAGATCCGTCGGTGGCGACGAGGGCCGATGTCTGCAGGTCGCCGATCAGGCCGTGATCGGCGATGCGCGGGTACTCGTGCACGGGGACTCCCTGGTGAGTTTACTCAAGCGTGCACCCCAGCCCCCCTTCCTCACACCGCCCCGTACGGGCCGGTTCACATGCGGGAGAGTGACTATCTAGACCCGCACGAACGTGCCGTTCACGGGTGGGGTGCGGCGTTCCTAGGCTCAATGGGTTGTTACGACTGGAGGCCCCCATGGGCAAGGTGTTGTTCGCACTGGGGGGCTTCTGCGGAAGACGACCACTGCTGGTCATCGGCGTCTGGGTGCTCGTCGTCATGGCTGTCGTCGGCTCAGTCCAGGTCTTCGGCGACCAGACCAGCAACAACCTCGACCTTCCCGGCACCGGCAGTCAGGAGGTCCACGACCTCCTCGCCGAGCGGTTCCCGCCGCAGCAGAATGGCGCCAGCCCGATCGTCTTCCACATCGCGTCTGGCAAGCTGACGGACAAGGCGAACGCCGACGCCGTCACGTCCTCGGTCAAGGCCCTGAGGAGCTCTCCGCACGTCCACAGCGTCACGAACCCGGTCAGCAGCGACGGCCAGACCGCCGGCCTGCTCTCGGCAGACAGCCGGACCGGTTTCGCCCCCGTGCTTCTCGACGTCGGATCCGGGGAGCTCGACGAGAGCCTCTCCCAGCGGGTATTCGACGCCGCGAAACCCGCCCGAGACGCCGGCATCGCAGTGGCAGCGGCCGGCTCCATCGGCAGCGAGCTGTCCGCCCAGGACAGCGAGAGCAGCGAGGTCGTGGGGCTTCTTGCCGCGATGTTCATCCTGACACTCGTGCTGGGCAGCGTCGTGGCGATGGGTCTCCCGATCGTCGCCGCCGTGGTCGGCCTCGTCATCGCGCTGAGCGTCATCGGCCTACTGGGGCACGTTCTGGACATCCCGACCACGGGAGCGACCCTGGCAACGATGATCGGGCTCGGCGTCGGTATCGACTACGCGCTCTTCCTCATCAGCCGCCACCTGGAACAGCTGGCCTCCGGTGTCGCCGTGGTCGAGTCCGTCGCACGCTCGGTCGCCACGTCCGGAAGTGCCATCGTCTTCGCCGGGAGCACCGTGGTGGTGGCGCTGATCTCCCTTCGTGTGGCTGACATCCCCTTGCTGAGCACCCTCGGTCTCGCTTCGGCGGTCGCGGTCGTGACGGCCGTGCTGGCGGCGGTGACGTTGCTCCCGGCTCTGCTCGGTCTGCTCGGCCATCGGATCGGCTGGCTCCACCTGCCGAGCCTCCGCCGTGCCGGCGGAGGAGGTCGCTGGCGAGCATGGTCCGGATTCGTGTCGCGGCACCCGCTGGCGGTCACCCTCGTGGCACTCGCCCTGCTCGCTCCGCTGATCCTGCCCGCGTTCTCGCTGAGGCTCGGCCAGGAGGACGTCGGGGCCGCTCCGAAGAGCACCACCGAGCGTCAGGCTTACGACCTCATCACCGACGGGTTCGGGGTGGGCTACAACGGCCCGCTTCAGGTCGCCTCCCGGTTCGACCCCGTGGTCGCACCGAGCCAGGAGTACACGAGCAAGTACAACAAGGCGACCTCTCTGCAGAAGGACCTCGAGCAGGCACAGAAGCAGCTCCCGCGACAGCAGCAGCAGCTCGAGGAGCAGCAGCAACAGCTCCTCACTCAGGAGCAGCAGCTGGAGGACCAGCAGCGCGCACTCGAGGGCCAGAAGAACCAGCTCGAGGGAGAGGAGCAACAGCTGGTGGCCCAGCGCAGCGCCCTCGAGCAGCAGCGGGTCGCCCTCGAGCAACGAGGCGCAGCGCTTCAGCAGCAAGCTGCACGGCTCAGCCTCCAGGGGGCGGCGATCGCGCCGCGACAGCGACAGCTCCAACAGCAGCAGGCCAGGCTGCAGAGGCAGCGGGACCAGCTGTCCCAGCAGGCCCGGGCACTCGCAGCGCAGATCCGTCCGCTCGCTCGCGAGCTTGCCCTGACTGTGGCCGCCGAACGCGTCCTCGAAGGACGGATTGCGAGCCTTCAGGACAGTCCACGGCTGCAGGCGATACTGCGGGCACGCCTCGATGAGCTCCGGGCCAGAGACCAACAGCTTCGCGCCGCACTCGCCCCGCTCGAGCAGCAGGCGCAGGTGCTCGGGGGCCAGGCCCGGAACTTCGCGAGTCAGGCCACCGCCTTGCAGCAACAGGCCGCCGAGCTTCGGGTGCAGGCGGACCGGCTCCGGACAGCAGCGTCGGCACTCGCCCAGGACAGGGCCGACCTCGAGCGGCAGGCGGCCGCCCTGCGGCAGCAGGGTGAGCGACTCGTTGCAGAGGCCGCTCAGCTGGAGCAGCAGGCCGTGGTGCTCGCGCAGGAGGCGAGCTCGTTGGAGCAGCAGGGCACGGAGCTGCAACAGCAGGGATCGCAGGTGCAACGAGAAGCCGACGACCTCAAGGCCCAGCAGCAACAGGCGGAGCAGGAACAGAAGGAGGCCGAGCAGCTGAAGAAGGAGCTGACCGCGATGGTCACCGCCGCCGGTGGCGACCCACGTAACACCGACCCCCGGCTCGTCCGGCTCCAGAGTGACCTTTCACGGACATCCGGGGTGGCGACGCTCACGCCTCCGCAGACCAACAAGAAGGGCGACGTGGTCCTGCTCTCGGCGGTGCCGACCACCGGCCCGGCGACCGTCCGGACCGCCGACCTGCTCGAGACCGTCCGAGGCACGGTCATCCCCCGTGTCCAGGACGCTGGAGGGGTCACGTCCTACGTCGGCGGGTACACCGCGTCCTACGCCGACCTCGCGACCCTTATCTCGCAGCGCCTTCTGCTCGTCATCGGCACCGTGGTCCTACTCGGCTTCCTCCTGATGCTCATCGCGTTCCGATCCCTGCTCATCCCCCTGCAGGCCGCGATCACCAACCTCCTGTCCGCCGCCGCTGCCTTCGGCGTACTCACTGCCGCGTTCCAGTGGGGCTGGGGGATCTCGCTCCTGGGCATCGACACCGCGAGCAGCGGGGTACCGATCGCGAGCTACGTCCCGCTCATGATGTTCGCGGTCCTCTTCGGCCTGTCCATGGACTACGAGGTCTTCCTCGTCAGCCACGTCCAGCAGCATCACCTGGCGGGCGAGTCTGCGCGATCCGCAGCCAGATCCGGGCTGACCTCGAGTGCCCGCATCACCACGGCCGCGTGTCTGATCATGACGTCGGTGTTCGCCAGCTTCATCCTCAACGGAGATCCGACGATCAAGCAGTTCGGCGTCGGGCTCGCCTCCGCGGTGCTGCTCGCAGGCATCCTCGTGATCACCCTCGCACCGGCCACGATCGCGCTCATGGGCGAGGCGGCGTGGTGGCTGCCACGGTGGCTCGACCGGCTGCTCCCCCACGTCCACCTCGAGGGGGAGGAACCGGCGTCCTCGCTGGTGCCGGCCCCGTCGCCGGTGCCCGCCGCATCGCCCGAGCCATCAGCCCCAGTCGTGCCGCTCAAAGTACCTGGACAGCGCAAGCCTGAGGAGGACGAGCCTCGCCCGGCGGCGGGCTCCCATCGCCGAGCGCGCGGCACACCGTGACCTCGCGACCCCATCGTGAGGGTGTCGATGACGTCAGCCCCTTGGTGAACCGCTCGGCCAACACCCACCGACAGCCGTGGAGACCTGCGGCGTAGGCGAGGAAGCCGCCGAGGAGGACCAGCGAGAACACCAGCTGCGCAAGGGCCTTCTTGCGGCGGGTCGCGGCTCGACGCGAGCGCGACGACGGACGACGCGGCTTGGACGTCGAGTACGCCTGGCCGCGGACCTGACCGGCCTGCCGAGCGTGCCTCTCGACGGGCGCAGCGGTGGCTGCCCGGAGCTGCGTGTCCAGCCGGATCCGGGCGTCCGTGGACTCGGCCAGGTCGAGCACGACCGGCCGGGACAGGAGCACCTGGGTCAGTGTCCCCGTCGAGCACACCATGACGTCGAGAGACCAGCCCGTCAGGGGTTCACCAGTCGCGAAGCACAACACCGGAAAGACCTTCTCGGCGTGCAGGCGGCTCAGACAGTGCCGACGTGGTTGTCGTAGGCCGGGTTCTCCGGCACCTCCACGACCTCGAGCTCGAACCAGACCGTCGTCTGGTCCGGGGTCTGCTGGACGCCCCAGGCGGACGCCACGGCGTCGACCAGGGTCAGGCCGCGGCCGGAGACCCGGATGGGGTCGGCCTCTTCCGTCACCGCGACGCCCCCCTCGCCGCCGTGGTCGAGGACCAGCACGGTCAGGCACTCGTCATCGAGCTCGACGGTCATCTCCGGGCGGGTTCCCGTGTGGATCACGGCGTTCGTCACCAGCTCCGAGACGCACAGCTGCGCGGTCATGACCACGTCCTCGTTCACCGCCCACGCCGCCAGGGTCTCGTCGAGGAACCGGCGGGCGAGACCGGGCGCCTTGGTGTCGGAGGGCAACGTGGCACGGGCCCGCCGGGTCCCCTCCGGCATGATGCCGACCGCGAGCATCGTGACGTCGTCGGTGCTGGCGGCTCCCACCATCGTCTCGCGCGCGCGGGCGCACACGTCGCGGGGGCTGCGTCGTCGTCGAGGGAGCTCGTCGATGGCTCTCGAGAGCTCCGCCATCCCCGACAACGGGTCGTCTCTCCGGGTGTCGACGAGCCCGTTGCTGTAGAACAGCACGGTGTCGCGAGCCGACAGCGTCACCGTCGCGTCGACCCACGGGCCCGCTCCGAAGCCGAGCGCCGGACCGAGCCCGGCCTCGAGACCGTGCGGCGTGCCGTCCGGACGGGCGAGCAGCGGCGGAGGGTGGCCGCCGACCGACAAGGTGAGCGTCCTGCGATCGGCCGAGACCACCCCGAAGACCACCGTCACGAGCCGGTCGTGCTCCGTGTGCGCGGAGACGAACCTGTCGAGCAGTGAGAGCACGACCGAGGGCGTCGGGTCGATCAGGGCGTACGCGCGCAGAGCGGTGCGGACCTCCCCCATCAGGATCGCCGCTTCCTCTCCCTTGCCCATCACATCGCCCACGGCGAGCCCAACGGAGCCGTCCGCGAGCTCGAAGAGGTCGTACCAGTCGCCGCCCACGTCGGCGTTGAGGCTGGCCGGCTGGTAGTGCGCACTCACGGACAGGCCCTGTGGCTCCGGCAGCGACGAGGGCATCAGGCTCCGCTGGAGCTGTTCGGGAGTGCTCCGCTGAAGCTCGTGCACCTTCTCGCGCCGTAGGGCCTGACTCACCTGGGCCGCCACCGACCCCAAGAAGTCTCGTGTCCCGTCGTCGAACTCCTGGGGCTCGTCGAAGGCGATCAGGAGGCCACCGAGCCGGTCCGACGGCGTGCCGAGGGACAGCGCTGCCATGCTCTGCGTGCCCAGTGAGCGCTGGCGCGGGGCGATCTCGGGGTACGCCGCGTCGAGAGTCTCCGCCGTCGGAAGGTAGACGTCCTCGCCGCTGCGCACCGCGTCGTTGAGGGGCACCTTGGCGAACGCGTCGATGAGGCACCACCGGAGCGAGGGCCCGAGACGGTCCTCGTCAGAGGAGAGGAACTGCAGGTGGCGCCCGGTCCGGTTCAGGGCTAGACCCACCCGCAGGGCACCCGGAATCTCCAGCGCCGCCTCCAGGGCGCACCGGGCGATGTCGTCGCGTGTGACTGCTTGTCCCAGTGCAGCGGCGAGTCCGCGCAGCTGGGCCGCCTCGACGCTCACGGCATGGCTCCCTCCCTGACCATCGGCCTTCAGCGTAGACACTTTGTGGCCTCCTGCCCCCCTTGTGCAGCCACTTTTCGACCCGAGACACCGCAGCGCTGTGTAACCCGGACGATTCCGGGCGTGCGGTCCAGACCGCCCGGCGCCGCCCGAGGTGAGGCGGGTCGTCGCCGGCGGACCGATAAGTGGCAGGTGGAGATTGTCCGCCGTGGTATCGGGCATACAAGGTGAGAGGGCCGCGCCGAGGCACGGCCGAGTCGACACGAAACCGGGGGTTGTCGTGGAAGCAATCGATCCTGTCTACGGCACGACCGTCCTGCTGCTGATCGCGGTGGGGGCGGTGGCCTTGCTGCTCTTCCTGATCATGCAGCTGAAGCTGCATGCATTCGTCTCTCTGGTCCTCGTCAGCCTGATCACTGCGGTGGTTGCGGGGATCCCTCTGGCCGACATACCCACGACCTTGCTCGATGGGTTCGCGGGGACTCTCGGGGCGGTCGCTCTTCTCGTCGGGTTCGGCGTCATGCTCGGCCGGCTCCTCGAGGTCACCGGCGGCGCCCAGGTCCTCGCGGACACCCTGATCGGCCGCTTCGGCGAGAAGCGTGCGCCGTTCGCGCTCGGCGTGGCAGCCCTGCTGTTCGGCTTCCCGATCTTCTTCGACGCCGGCCTCGTCGTCTTCCTTCCGATCATCATCACCGTGGCCCGACGGTTCGGCGGATCGGTGCTCTACTACGCGCTTCCCGCCGCCGGTGCCTTCGCCGCGATGCACGCCCTGGTGCCGCCGCACCCGGGCCCGGTCGCAGCCGGCGACGCGCTCGGCGGCGACATCGGCGTCGTCCTGCTCGTCGGTGTGCCCGTGGCCGTCGTGTCGTGGTACGTCGGTGTCTACCTCGTGTCACGGTTCCTCGGCGCGCGCATCGACGTGGCTGTCCCGACCCTGATCTTCGGCGAGATGAACGGCGGCCGGGACGAGACGCGCAAGGACACCGCCCCTGCGAACCGGACGGAGGCCGACGACCCGGAGGACGGGTCCGGCAGCGCCTCCGGGACCCGCACGGGCACCCGGACCACCGCCGCGCTGCCGGCGTTCGGAACCGTCCTCGGCCTCCTGCTCCTGCCCATGGTGCTGATCTCCTTCAACACGGTGCTCACCACGCTGGTCACGACCGGGGCCCTCGACGAGGGGGTGGCCTGGGTGGAGTTCCTCCAGCTCCTGGGCAACACCCCGGTGGCGCTGCTGATCTCGCTGCTCGTAGCCATCGCCGTCCTCGGCACACGCGGCCGCTCCCTGGCCGAGACCAGCGGCATCCTCGACCAGGCGCTCGGACCCATCTGCTCGGTCATCCTCATCACGGGAGCCGGTGGCATGTTCGGCTTCGTGCTGCGCACCAGCGGGATCGGTGAGGCACTCACGTCCTCGCTCTCGGGCGTGGGCATGCCGCTGATCCTGCAGGCCTTCCTGATCGCGACGGCGCTGCGCGTGGCGCAGGGCTCGGCCACGGTCGCCCTGACCGCGACCGCGGGTCTGATCGCCGTACAGGTGGAGCAGGCCGGGCTCGGCGACTTCCACATCGCACTGCTGGTGATGGCGATCGCTGCCGGCGCCACCGTGCTCTCCCACGTGAACGACTCCGGTTTCTGGCTGGTCAGCCGGTTCTTCGAGATGGATGTGAAGACCACCCTGAAGACCTGGACCGTCATGGAGACCACCCTGGGCCTCACGGCGTTCGCGATAGCGTCCGTGCTGTGGATGGTGACGTGAGCGAGAGGGAGACCCAGCGGCCCCTTCATGTCGTCGCGATGGGTGTGGCCGGGACCGGCAAGTCGACCATCGGCCAGCTGGTCGTGGCCGACCTCGGCGTGGACCTGATCGAGGGCGATGCGTTCCACCCGCAGCGCAACATCGACAAGATGTCGTCCGGTCAGCCCCTCACGGACGAGGACCGGCAGCCCTGGCTGCAGCGACTCGCCGAGATCGTGGCAGCCGAGCACGAGCAGGGTCGGTCCTCGGTGCTCGCCTGCTCGGCGCTGCGCCGTCGCTACCGCGACATCCTGCGCGGGGAGCTGCCCAAGGGGTCGATGTTCTTCGTCCACCTCCACGCCGACTTCGCGGTGCTCGACGCGCGCATGCAGTCGCGAGAGCACTTCATGCCGCCCTCCCTCCTTCAGTCGCAGTTCGACACGCTGGAGCCGCTGGAGGACGACGAGGACGGCGTCGTGGTCGACGTGGCGCTGTCGGTGGACGAGGTCATGACGCAGGTCCGCGAGGCGCTCCGAGCGCGCGGCTGAGCCGCACCGCCGTTCATGGTCCTCGCCACCATCGACGGGGTCGCCTGTCCGAAGGCGAGGCCCGGGCCGTGCCACACGGCCCCGGCCTCCCTGTCAGGTGTCAGCGGTTGCCGCGTGGCTGCAGCACGAACAGACCGCGCTCGATGCTGCTGACCGCGACCGACCTCGAGTTGTAGTACGGGTAGTTGCTCCACGTGCCACCCTCGAACGACGCGTTGTCGTTCTCGGGGTAGAGGTCGAAGTAGCCGATCTCCGGCAGCTCTCCGTCGGCGACCTTCGAGGTGTCGAAGATACGCAGGCCGGTCGTGTAGTTGGACGCGTAGGCCCGTGCGCCCTCGGTGTACAGGTTGTGTCCGATCGACTGCTGCCCGTTGTCGGTGACAGCCCGGACGCTGATGTCGTCCAGGTCGCGCACATCGAAGATCCGCGTCGTCGTGCTGACGTCGTGGAAGACCTCGTCGAGCTCGTCGTTGTGAAGGAAGAACTTCTGGTCCGGTGTCAGCCAGCCCTGGTGGCTGTAACCGTCCATCTCGTACTCCAGAAGGTCCAGGGCCACCGGGTTGTTCTTGTCCGTGACGTCGACGACCGAGACCGTGTTGTCGATCCCCTCGGCGCTGAAGTCGTAGTAGGTCGCGGCAGAGCTGAAGCAGATCTCGCGACCTCGGTGCTCGGTGTCCGGGCCGTCGTACACCACGCACTGGGTGTCGTGGATGTAGCCGTGGTCGGAGAAGCAGCCCGCGAACTCCGGCACGGCAGGGTTCTGGAGGTCCACCATGTGCAGCCCGCCGTCGCAGGTGTTGCTGCCGATCAGGTAGGCGAAGCCGGTGTCCTCGTTGATGTTGAGGTTGTGGGCGTTGCTGACCTCGGCGTAGTCGTAGTCCTCGTCGAAGGTGACCGGGTCGCCCAGGACCCCGCGCAGTCGAGTGAGGTCGAAGACCTGCATGCCGTGGCCGGTGTGCTCGGAGACGATGTAGGCGTGGTCGGCGTACACCTTGATGTCACGCCAGAACCGCGGACCCTCGTCGGAGTGAGTCGGAAGCGTGCCGACGACGTCAGGACGCCTCGGGTCGGTGATGTCGACGAAGACGGTCCCCTCGGTGCCACCCACCATGGCGTACTCGCGGGAGGTCACCGGGTCGATCCAGCCCCAGATGTCGTTGGCGAAGCTGAGGCCCAGGTCGTCCAGGGTCAGGTGGCTCATCATGTCGACGCCGTCGCAGGGGAAGGTCTTGGCGGCCTTCCCCTCGATGCACGGCGCGAAGCTCTTGGGGGCGTTGCTGCCGTCGGGAGCGTCGGAGGCGACGACGTTCTCGAACTCCTTCTCCTGGTTCTCGAGGGACGGCGGGGTCACATGCCCTTTGCCGTCGTCATGAGCAAACGCTGCGCCGGCCGTTCCGACGATGAGTGCAATGGCCGCGGCCACTGCGAGACGAGACTTCATGTTGAACCCTTCGTAGAGGTGAGCGCACGACCTGACCCGGATCCGGGTGGCTCAGGAGGCCGACCGCTGGATGAAGAACGGACAACTCAACCTAAAGCGAGACATGTGCGATGTGAACCCCGTCACAGACCTTCCTGTGGTCCGGGACGCCAGATAACGCTTCCGGCACGACATGCCCTCGGGAGAGCCCGCCGGGTCCAGGACGAACTATCCTCAGGACATGGGGGAACGGGGAGCAGTTCCGGCTCACGACGGCGGCCTGTCGGAGTTGTTGGACGCCTCGCCGGACGTCAGGGCGCACACGTCGCTGGCCGCCGAGCTCGGCCTGCTGTTCGGCCTCGGAGCCCTCATCACGTCGCCGTTCTCCGTGACGTTCGCGGTCTCCCTGGGGCTCGCGGTTCTGGCGGTCGTCTTCTCGTTGGTGGGCCTCGCAACGACCAGCCGTCGCGACATCACCGGAAGCGCCCTTGCGCCCATCGGGCTGCTGTGCGCCCTCGTCACGCTGGGACTCCTGGGACTGCGTTACCTCGGCCTCGACACCGCCTTCGGGGACCGGTTGGGGCCGGACCTGCTCGCGGCACTGGAGTTCTTGAACTCGCTGCTGCCGCGTCCGTGACCTGATCGACGCGGCCGTCGAGGAAGTCCTTTGCGAGGTCTCTCAGGTCGACGGCTGTGGCCCCGCGGCGGGTGGGCGCCCACGAAGCTCGTCGACGATGCGTCCGGTGATCGCCGCCACCGGTACCGCGAGGAAGGCGCCGAGGATGCCGAAGAGCAGCGCGCCGGTGGTGATGGACAAGATGATCACCAGCGGGTGGATCGCGACGATGTTGCTCATGATCACCGGCTGGAAGACGTTGGTCTCGATCTGCTGGACGACGAGGATCAGGATCAGGGTGAGGATGGCGGTGGTCAGCCCCTGGTCGGCGAGCGCGACGAGCACCGCCACCCCGCCGGACACGAAGGCGCCGACGATCGGGAAGAGGCCGCCGAAGAAGACAAGCACCGCCAGGGGAAGGGCGAGCGGGACCCCGAGCAGCCAGAGCCCCAGGCCGATGAAGACGGCGTCGAAGAGCGCGACGAGCAGCTGGCCGCGCAGGTAGGCGCCGAGGTTCCACCAGGCCCGCTCCGCCAGCAGGTCGATGCGCGGCTGGTGCCGCTCGGGCAGGAGGTCGAGCACACCCTGCCACAGCCGCCGGCCGTCCTTGAAGCAGAAGAACACCACGACGAGGAGCAGCACCAGGCCGATCGCGGTGTTGACGGCCGCGGTGAGCGCGGCGATCCCCCGGTCCCAGACCTCGGCGTCGCTGAGTGCGTTGAACGCCTGCTCCACCAGGTCGGCGGGCCGCTGCACGCCGCCGGGCAGGATCGACCAGTCGATGCCGCCCTCGAGCTCCTCGAGACCAGCCAGCACCGCGTCGGCCAGCTCAGGTGCCTGCGCGACGAACCGTGGGATGACCAGCCACCCGGGGACCACGAAGAGCATCACCAGGAGGACGACGAGCAGCACCGCGGTGATCGCGTTCGGCATCCGCGTATGCCGGAGCCGCTCGGCCAGCGGGCTGAACAGCGCGGCCGGGAAGAGCGCGAGGACGAGCGCCGTGAGCACGAGGCTGACCAGCTGCGCGGCCCAGCCGAGCACGACCAGGACGAACACGATGCCGAGCACCGCCCACGCGCGCTTGCCGTAGGCGAGCAGGCGGGGCTCCGGAGGCATGCCGGTCAGTGTTCCACAGGACAACTCGGTCACCACGCACCCGGGAGGTCTCCCGTGCGTCCCTCCCCAACGGGACTTTCGACACTGAGGGTCCGGCTTCGATGCGCGAAGACTGGAGGCATTCCTGCAGATCGGAGTGACGTGATGACGCTGCACACCAAGGACCGGATCCGACCCGACTCAGGCACCACGACCCATGCGACAGAGCCCATTGCCTCGCGCGGGCGTGCCCGGGCCCAGGCTCTGTGGGAGCAACCCGCCGCCTGGGGGGTGGCCCTCGGGACACCCGCCGCCTACGGCGTGCTCGCCGGCGCGTGGACGCCACGCGGCCCCCACACGACCTTCGAGGTGCTCACGGCGATGGTCCTGGCGCTCGCGGTCGGCCTCGTCGTCGGGTGGGCGCTCCGGTCCCACTGGGCGATGGTGCTCGCGCCCGTGGTGTTCATGGGTGTGTTCGAGCTGGCCCGGATGGGCACCACGGGTCCGACCGTGGACGGCATCAGCCTCGGCTCCGAGCTCGGCTTCGTGGCCTTCCTGACCGGCAGGGGCATCCACGGCCTGCTGGTGCTGCTGCCGATGCTGCTCGGCGCAGCTCTCGGCGCCGGCGCCGCACGGCGTACATCGGAGGAGCGACCGGGGTCTCGCAGCGGCCTCCAGCAGGTGACGTTGTGGCTGCGCCGGTCGGTCGCGATCGCCACCGGCATCGCGCTCGTCGTACTCGCCGCCATGGTCGCCCGTCCCGCCACCACCGACCCGATCGTCACCGCGGACGGGCAGCCCGTCTCGGGCAGCGTGGCCGAGCTGACCCGGGTCGACATCGGCGGCCACGACCTGGCGCTGATGATCCGCGGGCGTAGCGTGGAAGACCCCGTGCTGCTGTTCCTCGCGGGAGGGCCCGGGGGCAGCGAGCTCGGGGCGATGCGTAGGCACAGCCAGGCGCTCGAGAACGACTTCGTGGTCGCCACCCTCGACCAGCGCGGCACCGGCAAGTCCTACGACGAGCTCGAGCCCACGTCGACGCTGACCCTGGAGAACGCGGTCTCGGACGCCATCCAGACCGCGGAGCACCTCCGCGAACGTTTCGGCCAGGACAAGATCTACCTCGCCGGCCAGTCCTGGGGTACCACCCTCGGAGTGCTCGCCGTGCAGCAGAGGCCCGACCTCTTCCACGCCTTCGTCGGCGCCGGCCAGATGGTGAGCCAATCTGCCACGGACAAGGTGTACTACCGCGACACGCTCGCCTGGGCCCGTGAGACCGGCAACACCGACCTGGCCGAGACCCTGGTCGCCAACGGTCCCCCGCCGTACGCCGACGCCCGTCTCTACGACACGTTGCTCTCCTTCGAGCAGGAGCTTTACCCCTACGACCGCGCCGGCAACTCGGAGGGCTCGGGACAGATGGGCGAGAACATCTTCGTCGAGGAGTACACCTTCATGGAGAAGGCGCACGTCTTCGCCGGCGTGCTCGAGACCTTCGCCGTCCTCTACCCGCAGCTGCAGGAGATCGACTTCCGCGAGCAGGCCGCGAGGCTCGAGGTCCCGGTCTACCTGGCTCAGGGTGCCCACGAGACCCCCGGGCGGGCCGAGCCGGCCGCCGAGTGGTTCGAGCTGCTCGACGCCCCGAGCAAGGAGCTCGTCGTGTTCGACACCTCAGGGCACCGGCCCTTGTGGGAGCAGCCCGAGGAGTTCCATGACCTGATGACCGACCAGGTCCTCGCCGAGACCGCACCCTCGCAGTGACCGGCCGACTCAACCCTTCCGAAGGAGATCGCCGTGTTTCTGAGCTCTGACGCGTACGACGTAGCAGCAGGCTCTCTGCGCCGACGAGGTCCGCTGGGGACACGGGACGACCGGGAGCTGGTCCGGCTCGCGACGCTCGCGGCGTCCAGCCACAACACGCAGCCCTGGCTCTTCCGTACTGCTGCAGACTCGATCTCGATCCTCCCGGACCGGACGCGGCGATGCCCCGTGGTGGACCCCGATGACGCCCACCTGTACAAGAGCCTCGGCTGCGCCGCGGAGAACCTCCTCCATGCCGCGTCGATGCAGGGCTACCTGACCGAGGTGCACTTCGACGCCGCCACGGACGCGGTCGTCGCTCGCCTCCGCGAGTCTCCCGGTCTGCCGCCGACCGAGCTGTCCCGGGCACTGGGCACGCGTCAGTGCACCAAGAGTCCGTACGACGGGTCGCCCGTCGCGCGCGAGCACGTTGCCGAGCTGGAGCGAGCCGGGACAGGTGACGGGGTGCGCTGCCTGGTGCTCACCGAGCGCGCGGAGAAGGCAGCAGTCTCCGAGCTCGTCGAACGCGGGAACCGCGCGCAGCTGACCGACGAGGCCTTCAGACGCGAGCTGCTGACCTGGATCCGGTTCAGCCCTCGTGCCGCGCTCGAGTCGGGTGACGGGCTTGCCGGACGGGTGAACGGCCAACCCCCGCTGCCGACCATGCTCGGCAGGCTGCTCGCTCCTCTGGTCGTCACCGCGTCGGGGCAGGTCAAGGCCGACCGCACACGACTGGAGAGCTCAGCAGGCGTGGCGGTGTTCCTCACCACGACCGACCGGCCGGCGTCGTGGGTGGAGGCCGGCCGGGCCTATGAACGGTTCAGCCTCAAGGCCGATCTCCTCGACATCCGGTCCGCGTTCATAAACCAGCCGATCGAGGTCCCCTCCCTGCGAGGAGAGCTGCGGTCGACGCTGGGCGTGAGTGATCATCCTCAGCTGATGGTCCGCTTCGGGCACGCTCCACGTGGCCCTTACAGTCTGCGCCGGCCGGTCGAGGAGGTGCTGGTCGGGTGAGGTCCTCACGGATGTGAAGGTTCACCGCGCGCGATCGGCACCGTTCGGGGGACAGCCACGTCGGTGGTGCAACCTCATCCGAGGATGTTGCGTCTGGGGTTCAGACAACCGGGCGACCTTGCGCTCGGGACACTGAGAACGAGGAGACCCATCCGATGAGGAAGAGCCTTGCCGTCGCGCTGTCCGCGGCCGTGCTTCCCGCCCTCCTGGCGGCACAACCGGCTGCTGCCGGCGACGAGACCTCGGGCGAGCTCGTCCTGCATGACGGCCCCGGTGACGTGTGGACCACACCGGTGGGCGGTGACCAGTACGGTCCTGCCCCCGACCGCCGCGCCGGCGACGTACTGCGGGTCCGGCTCGCGCACGGGGAGCACGCCATCCGGGTGCGGATGAAGTTCGTGGACCTCCGTCGGTCGGGCCGGCAACGCTTCGACGTCGGGATGCGCACCGACGCCGGCACCTGGTACGCCGAGGTGGCCGCCTCGAAGAACCGCTGGGCGGGACGCCACTTCCTCTGGGAGCAGAGCGGGGACACTGTGAGCTGCCCGCGGATGTCGCACCGGATCGACTACGCCGACGACGTCGTCATCCTCCGGGTGCCCCGCACGTGCGTGGGGAACCCCACCTGGGCGAGGTTCGTCGTGAACAACTTCCACGAGACCCGGACCGTGCTCTCGGAGGACAACCCGCACAGCCGCGACCCTCTCCCCCACCGGCTCACGCGGCGCCTCCACCGGGGCTGAAACGGGCCCAACGGCACTTCCCCTGCACGCCTGCCCGCGTAGCGTCGACAGGAGAGAGGAGGCAGCACGATGACAAGCATGGAAACTGCTCGCGACACCGAGCTTCGGGAGCGAGCCATCAAGCGCCTCAAGAAGCGTCGTGACTTCCGCGCCCACATTCTGGTCTACACCCTGGTGAACGCCTTCCTGGTCGTGATCTGGGCAGTGACGACGCCCGGCGGCTTCTTCTGGCCGATCTTCCCCATCGTCGGCTGGGGCATCGGTGTGGTCATGAACGCCTGGGACGTCTACTTCGCCGACGACTTCACCGAGGAGGACATCGAGAAGGAGATCGAGCACCTGGGGCACGGTCGCTGACGAGGAGGCGACGATAGCCTCGAGGCGGCCATACTCGAGCGATGGCCTCTGTTGCGACCCGAGTGGATACAAGCGCGTCTTCGGAGCCCGGTTCGCCGGCGGTCTCGCACGGAGGTACCGCCGTCGCGGCCTGGGCCGCCCCGAGAAGCGGATCGTCGACTTCTGCGCTGGTCAGGGCCTCGAGGGCGCCACAGTGCTCGAGATCGGCGGAGTCGGTGAGCTGCAGGTCGAGCTGCTCCGCCTCGGAGCGGCTCAGCGCTCAGCGGTACGAGCGACTCGTGGCCCTGAAGCGCCGCTTCGACCACGACAACTTCTTCCGGCGCAACCAGAACATCCCACCGGGCTGACCTGCCAGGTGCCGACCTGCGGCACGACGGCGCTACCCGGCCGCCACCAGCAGCTCCTGGTGATGAGCGTGAGCGGCCAGCAGCGCGTGGAGTACACGGGTGGTGGCCATCGCCTCGCACGGGTTCGCGGCACCCACGAGCTCGTAGGCCGCTCCCGTCATCGCGCGCGCCTCGGTGCGCATGGCGTCGGCCAGCAGGCCACCCGTCGCGCAGACGCCAGCCTCTCGCAGCCAGCGCTCGTCGTCCTCCAGATGTGGCAACAGCTGCTCGGAGCAGAAGGCGAGCAGCTGCTCACGGGCGCTGAGGAACAGTTCCGGATCGTCGACGGCGGCCCTCATGCGTCGACCGGCGTCCATCAAGCCGAGCTTGAGTGCATCGTGGTTGTCGAGAGGGGGAGCGGGGCAAGTCATGGTCTCGAACTCCTTGCGTCGAAGACAGGTGAGACATATATGTCTCACATTCGCAACCATACCCGGCATCCCCAGCAGGTTCGACTCGCCGCACTGCCGGTCACCGCAGCCGGCCACCGCGAAGAACCTGCTCCCTGAGGGCCAAGGGAGAACTTCTTGAGAACCTCCGGCAGCCATTTGGACGGCGACGTCGGCCGTCGACACCCTCTCCGACCGGGGCTTCCCCATGGAGCGGATCCGCATCCTCGGCCACGGCATCAGCACGGTCGAGACCGTCACCGGTCGGTGGACGAAGGGCAAGACCGCGCTCGCCGGTGCGGGCACCGGCGCTGGGTCGGCCTCATGATCGGCCTCATCGTCGGCCTCTTCCTGCCGACCCCGACCTGGCTGAGCATCCTGCTCGTGAGCTCGCTGCTCGGTGCGCTGTGGGGCTCGGCCCTGGGTTTCGTCACCCAGGGGAGCACGCGCGGCAGGCGCGACTTCCGCTCGAGGAAGTCACTGGCCGTCGAGCGGTACGACGTCATGGTCGACGCCGACTGGTACGACGAGGCCCGTCGGGTCTTCGACCGACCGGTGGCGAGTCAGACCACGTCGCGTTCGAGGCGGAGCACGTGGTCGGGGTCGTACCCCCGCGTCGCCTCGCGGAACCGCTCTCAGGCCGGGCTCTAGGTCGCCGCCCTCCGTCGGAGCAGAACATGGGGACCCGTCGTCGCCGAAGATGGGGAGCTCTCCCGACGAGGGGCAGGCCGGTGGATCCATACCGTCGTCTCACAGCTGGTCGCCAAGGGGTGACCACGACGAGAAAGGGTCCATCGAGATGCCTACCTACCTGATCGAGCGCAACCTCCCCGGCGCGAGCAACCTCACCGCCGAGGAGCTCAAGACGATCGCCCGTACGTCGAACGCGGTCGTCGACAACCTCGGCGTCCCGTACACGTGGCACCAGAGCTACGTGGCCGGCGACAAGATCTACTGCGTGCACGACGCGGAGACCACTGAAGACGTCTACGAGCACGCCCGGCGAGGCGGGTTCCCGGCGGACCTGGTCGTGGAGATCCCGACCGTCATCGGCCCGACGACGGCGGAGGAGTGAGCACCGTGCGACGCGACAGTCTTCGACGCCTCCGGCCGGCCCTCCCCGCCGCGGCCGCAGCAATGGCCGCACTCGCGATCACAGCGAGCCCGGCCTCCGCCCAAGAACCCGCCTGTGCCGGGTACAAGGACGTGGCCAACCACGGGGAGCACGTGATCAGCGACTACGTCCTCGGTGCCGTCGTCGGCGGTGAGGAGGTCGAGGCCTGGCCACCGTCCGGCGGGATCGGCGATGTCGTCGGGCCGCAGGGTGGCGCCGCGCTACCCGGCGGGCCCGGCCCGGCCTACCACTTCCAGGTTGGTGCCCCTCCAGGAGCGTCGTTCTGCGTTCCCTGAGCTCGGACCTTGAGCTGTTGTCGAGAAGGAGGGTCTGCACCGCTACACCCGGTGGCGCAGACCCTCTGACATGTCTTCCGCGTCCACCGCGACCGAGCTGCCGATGCCCAGCTGTCGGCCGACGTGCGCGGCCTCGGTCCGCGAGCGGACACCGAGCTTCTGCAGGATGGCCGAAACGTGGTGGTCCACCGTCTTCTCGGAGATGGACAGACGCTCGGCGGCAGCGGCGTTGCTGGCGCCTTCGCCGACGAGCGCGAGCACCTCGAGCTGCCGGCTCGTGAGTCCGGCCGGGTTCGCCCGCGTGCTCCGTCGGCTCCTCGGAGGAACGCCGGTCAGGCCCTGCTTGCGTAGCGACCGTCGGGCCCGAGCCGCGACGGCGTCAGCGCCCAGGTGGTCGAGCATCTCGACCGCGCGGAAGGCGTCCCGCGGTTCGCCCGTCTCGAGGAGAGCGAGCGCCTCGTCGTACCGCGCTCCGAGCCTGCGCCACTCTTCCGCCGCGCCTGCCGCGTCCTCACCGAGAAGAAGACGGTACGGCGCCGCCACGTTCGACTCGGGCACGGGCAGGCCGGCTCGTCCCATCCAGACCAGCAGGTCGCCCAAGGCCCACTCCAGCCCCTCCGGCCGGGTCGCGAACCGCACGGCCAGCTCGCCGATCAGACCGGCACGCTCCTCGGCGGCGCCGGTCACCCAGCTGCGTTCCAGCAGGGCCGACGCAGCGGGCAGCAGCCGCAGGGGGTCGCTGATTCGGAGGGCCAGCTCGAACGCGTCGTCGAGCAGGTGCCCGTCGTCGACCCCGCGGCCACGAACCGCCACGAGCCCGCGGGTGATCATCGGCCAGGTCCTGCCCAGCGGCGCGCTCGAGCACTCCAGGACGCGGTCGGCGTCCTCGAGCGCCGCTCGCCAGTTCCCGCGCAGGAGGTTCAGCCGGCTCCGCGCACCCGTCTGCCAGGTGACGCAGATGCGCTGCTCGTGGTCCTGGGCGAACTGCAGGCTGGTGGCCATCATCTGTTCGGCCGCCGCGAACCTGCGCTGCTCGACGTCGAGGTAGGTGATGTTGCTGAAAGCCTGCGAGCTCGGCTCCTCCAGGCGGTGCCGCATACCGATCTCGACGTGCCGGAGCATGTCGTCGCGCGCGTCCTCGTCACCCGTCGCGAGGGCCACACATCCCCGGATCACACCGAGTCGCATCTGGACCTCGGGGTCGCTCACGTCGGGGGTGATCGTGGTGGCCAGGTCGAGGAGGCGCCGGGCATCGTCGAGGTCACCCAGCTGGTAGGCCAGGTAGGCCTCGGTCCCGTAGGCGAGGGCGAGTCGACCCGGTTCTTCTGAGTCGCGGAGGAGGCCCACCGCGGTCGATGCCTGCTGCTCCGCACCCGCACGGTCGGCGTCGTACCAGCGGTAGAGCGAGAGCCGGCACGCATCCGACCCCGCGCTGTCGCGGTCCCCCTCCGACTCTCGCAAGGCGACGGCCTGGGAGCAGACCGTGATCGCCTCGTCGAGCTGGTCGGTGAGGTAGAGCTCGACGCTCAGCCTTTCCCGGAGCTCCGCCTGCACCGATGCCGGCTGCGCTCGCGATCGTTCCAGCGCGATGCGGTAGAACTCCACGGCGCTGAGGTGCGAGGACGACCGCGAGGCGAGCTCTGCTGCCTGTACGGCGTAGCGAAGAGCCCGCCCCTCGTCCCCGGCGGCGACGGCATGATGGGTCAGCACGGCGGCATCGCTGTCGCCGACCGCCTCGAGGGCCTCCAGCAACCGGCGATGCAGGGCCGCCCCTCCCCCGGGCGGGATGGTGGCCTCGATCGCGCGCCGCCCCAGCTCATGACGGAACCGCAGCCCGCGGGCGCTCCGTTCGACCAGGCCACATCGTGCGAACGCCCGCAGTGCGACCAGGTCGACGCCGAGCTCGTGCAGCACCCGGTCGGAGATGGTCTCGGGAGCGACCGCCAGCAGCATGAGGATGCTGCGCTGCTCCGCGGTCAGGTGCTGGGTGCGGGCGACCACCGCGTCCCTGACCGTGGTCGGCAGGGCGCCACCGGTGCTCGAGGCGACCTCGGAGACGAAGAAGCAGTTGCCGCCCGTGACCTCATGGACGTCGTCGGCATCGAGGTCGGTGTCCACCAGCATGGCGGCCACACCCGCGGGTGTCAGTGGACGCAGGTGCACCGTTCTCGCGGACGGGGACCGCGCCACGTCACCCAGCAGCGGCACGAGCGGGTGGCCCGCACCGATCTCGTCGTCGCGGTAGGTCCCGCACACCATCGAGCGCGTCCGATCGACCCGGCGCAGGAGGTAACGGAGCAGCTCGAGACTCGCCTCGTCGGCCCATTGGACGTCGTCGACGACGAGGACGTACGACGACTCGCTCAGTGCGCGATGGACCTCCGGGAACACCTGGTTGCCGTGCCCGGCGGACTCCATCGCGCACCCCACGGCGGGAGGGAGCCGGTCCACCACGTCGTGCAACGGTCCGAGGGGTCTCGGGGTCGTCAGCGGGTCACAGATGCCCCACAGCAGCTGTTCGTCATGGACGTGCTCACGCGCGAAGGAAGCGGTCAACCAGGTCTTGCCGATGCCCGACTCCCCGGCGACGAGCAGGAAGGCGCCGGGTCCGCCCGTTCGCGCCCGAAGCCATGCCTCGGAGAGCGTGCGAACCTCGGCCTCCCGCTCGAGCAACGCCATCCTCGGAGAGTACGGCGGGCGCTCCCGAACGGACACCGATATCCGCGCCGCCCCGCACCGACGGACGGGAGCGGCCTAGACCTGTGTCCGGTGCGCGGCATCCGTGTCGTCCTCGCCGGGTCGCAGCACGGTCGCCGTACCCCGACCGCCGACCCAGCGACAGACCCTGGGCCCCGCTCAGCTCCGGTAGACGATGACCTTGTCACCGACCCGCACCCGGTCGAAGAGTCGCGCGAGCTTGTCGTAGTTGCGGATGTTCACGCAGCCGTGGGAGGCACCGTTGTAGCCCACGGAGGCGAAGTCGGAGGAGTAGTGCACCGCCTGGCCGCCCGAGAAGAACATCGCGAACGGCATCGAGGAGCCGTAGAGGCTGGACACGTGGTTGCGGCTCTTGCGGTAGACCTTGAAGGCGCCCTCACGTGTGGGTGTGGACGTGGCACCGAAACGCGCGTCGAAACGCATCCGCACCTTGCCGTTGACCACCCATCGCAGACTGCGGCTGGTCTTGTCGACACACATCACCCGTCCGGTGCGGCACCGGCGGTCGAGCGGAGCCACTGTGCGGTTCCGCATCTCCGCACGTGTCGGCTCGGTCGTCATGCCCTCGAGCATCGCCCACGTCGTCGCGTTGACCCGACCGGTGACGCGGATCTTGCGCTTGTCCTGAAAGCCCTCCACAGCTGTCTTCGTCTTGGGCCCGAAGTAGCCGGTCACGTCGCCGACGAACCAGCCGATCTGCCGTAGCCGCGCCTGGATCTCGCGCACCTGGCGACCCTCGTCGCCCAGCTTGTAGACAACCGAGCTCGTCGCAAGCACCGGCGCGGTGGCTCCCGGAGTGGCCGCGGCGGCGTGGCCGTTCACCGCCACCGGCGAGATCATCGCGGCACCTGTCACCGTCACCACGGCCAGTCGTCGTAGCCAGCTCATGTCTTCTCCCCGTCTCAGGAATCGACTGACCCTCGTGGTCAGTCGCACCACCAAGACGCGGGACCATCGCTGAAGGTTGCAGGCGGTGGTGGGGGCGATCCAGCCGGTGGCACAGGTGCCGTCAGACGGTGCCGCCCGGATTGCGCCACATGCACCACACTGGTGGACCGTCCGGGATCTTGATGACCTGCTGGACCTCGAAGCCGTGCCGGGCGTACAGGTCTCGGTTGCGCTCGGTCGTCGCCTCGAGGTACGCGGGGACGCCGTTCCGGTCACAGTCGGCGAGGACGGGCCGCATGAGGGCGGAGCCGAGGCCCCGGGACTGCCATCCGGGACGTGTGCCGAGGACGAACAGGTACTGGTGCGGCTCGTGCGTGGGGTGATGCCGGTCGAGCAGCTCGAAGAGGGTGAACAGACGCTCGGCGTACTCCCCGGAGACCTCACCGAGGTGCACGGGGAGCTGCTCGTCGAGCTCGGTGCCCGGCGGCACCCAGATGGCACCGGAGACCAGGTCCGGGACCGTGTCGACTCCGCCGTGCGGGTGGGCGGCATCCAGCAGCAGGCCGAAGCCCTGGGTCAGCAGCTGAGCGCGGCGGTCGGCGTCGGGGTAGCACCACGACATGACGGGGTCGTCGAAGAAGGCGTGCCCCAGGGTTTCGGCCACCTGAGGGAGATCCTGAGGTGTGGCCTTGACGACGGTCCGGGAAGCGGTTGCGGTGGACATGGTTGCTCCTTCGCTGGGATGGGTCGGAGCCATCAATGTCTCCCCGGCGGCTGCGCGTTCGCTTCGCGCGCGCACGCCATCCTGCGCTCCCCCGTCATGGCGTGGACTCATGGCGGATCCACGCCACACCGCTACGCCTGCGTCACATCAGCCCTTGTCGCATGGCCTCCGCGACGGCCGCGGACCGGGACCCTGTGCCCAGCTTGGTCAGGATGTTGGTGACGTGCCGGTTCACCGTGTGCTCGCTCAGGACCAGCTGTCGGGCCATCTCGCGGTTCGTGCTTCCCGCGGCCACGAGCCGGAGCACCTCGAGCTCGCGCGAAGTGAGCGGGGTGTCGCCGGTCGCCGGACGGATGGCCGCGGACGCCAGCCCTTCGGCCTCTGCTGCCGCTCGGGTGGCACCGATCCGGGACAGCACCCGGCGGGCCGCAGCCGCATGGACGGTGGCATCGCGCCCGCGGCCGACGGCATGCAGCTGTCGAGCAAGCGCCAGGCGCGCCAGGGACTCCTCGTACGGAGCTCCGGATCGACGGTAGTGCCGGATCGCATCCTCGAACGCGACCCGTGCTCGGTCGGCGTCCTGCTCCGCCGCGGACACCATGCCTCGGGCGAAGGCGGCGGCTGCCAGCACCGGCTCGATGCCCATCCTCGCGGCCAGCCCCTGCAGCTCCTCGAGCACCCCGGCGGCGCTATCGACGTCGCCAAGACGCGCGCAGGCCCGGGCGAGGAGCTCCAGTCCTGCGGCGCGAGGACCCGCCGCCTCGGTGCCGGCCAGGCGCAGGTACTCCTCCGCCCGCTCTCGGGCCCCGGTCGGGTCGTCGAGGTCGAGGCGCAGCTCACCGAGGCCGAGGATGGCGAGTGGATGGTCCGCGGACTCGAGGAACATGCTCTCGGCCTCCTCGATCCTCCCCTGGCGTCGGCGGAGCTCAGCGAGCCTGACGACCACCTCGGTTACGGTCGGTCGTCGGACGAGCGGCAGCTCGTCCGACGGGATCGTCAGCTCTGCCTCTGCGTCGTCCCAGATGCCCTGCCAGATCAGAACCCCTGCGTAGTGCGCCCGGCAGGCCCGGTTGATGAACCGGATGTTCCAGCGCTTCGACCACTCGTCGATGCTGCGACACCACGCCGCCGCGCCGGCATAGTCACGGAGCTGCTCGCAGCCGTAGATGAGGTAGCAGCAGCACCAGCCAGCCGCCCAGGGCTCGGCGAACTCGTCCGCGACGGCCGCGGTAGCTGCCTCGGCGAGGAGGGGCATCCCGGCGTCGTCCCCGTCGTAGATTCGTGCGAGACCCTCCGTGGCCGAGGCCATCATCCTCAGGTCCCCCAGAGCAAGCTCGTCACCGATCCGGTAGGCCTCGCGCGCAAGATCGCAGGCCTCCTCCAGATGGCCGCTGATGAGGACCTTCTCCGCCTGGTGCACGTGCCACCAACCCAGCTCCGGGGTGGTTCCCGTCCCCTCGAGCAGGCTGCGGGCTCGTCGCAACCACCCCAGTCCGACGGCCGCGTCGCCGCGGAAGTCGAACGAGTCGGTGCCGAGCCAGGTTGCCACCCGGGCGGCGTCGACCGGACGTCCGGCAGCTGACCAACCGCGATAAGCCGCCTCTCGTGCGGCGAAGAGGGCGCGCTCGTCGGAGAGCCACCAGCAGGCCCAGGCAAGACCTTCCAGTGCCTCCGGGTCACCACCTGCCCCGCCGGCCTCGAAGCGACGGCGGGCCTCCTGCCATTGCCCGCTCCGAAGTGCCGTCCTGCCGTCCTCGACCGGCTGGGGGCGCGTCTCGGGAGCCCTCGTCACGAGCCCCATGATCCTCCGATCGCCGGCTCCGCGCGAGGGCCGGACCAAGCCGCGCTCCCCCACGTCTCGCACCGCACCGGTCCGCGATCGCGGATGCCCGTGCCCGTGCCCGCTCCCCCGAGACCGGACCGTCCGGGGCCACGGGCATCATGGGTCAGGTGAGGAACCAGGTCACGCCCCAGGTGCAGCCGGCTCTCGCCCGGCTGGCGCTCTTCGTCGCCGGCCACGTCGCCGTGCTCGGGCTCGTGTACCTCCTCAGCGTCCACACGGTCACGGGCCGCCGTCTCGCCGACGCGTCACTGCGAGGAGCGATCGCGGTTCGCCCGCTGCTCAGGGGCACCGTCCAACAGGTTCTCGACGTGGTGTCGGTCGCCTCGCTGCTCGGAGCGGTGGCCGTCGTGGCCGTCATCGCCCTGGTCCGCCTCGCTCGCCTCGAGGGCCTCGTGGCGATCGGGATCCTGGCGGGTGCGAACGTCTCGACGTGGCTGTTGAAGAACGTACTGCTCACCAGGCCCGACCTCGGGCTGTCAGAGGTGGCGCCGGCGACCTTGAACAGCCTCCCGAGTGGCCACGCCACGGCCGCGTTCTCCGCGCTGGCGGCCCTCCTCTTCGTGACGACGCGTCGTTGGCGTGACCTTACGGCCACCGTCGGCGCCGGATACGCAGCCCTGACCGGCGTGGCCACGATGCTGGCCGGTTGGCATCGCGCCGCCGACTCAGCCGCAGCCTTCCTGGTGGTCGGGGCCTGGGCCGGTCTCGGCGCGGCGGTGCTCGTGTTCGCCGGCACCCCGACGAGGGACCAGGCCGGGCCCGAGCCGAGGTCGCGTCCGGTGTGGTGGCTGATCAGATCCGCTCTCGCCTCACTGGCCCTCGCAGCAGTCCTGGCTGCTGGGCTGGTCCTGGCATCGCTGGCCCCCGGCAACGCCGTGGGATCCGCAGTGGCCTTCCTCGCCGGCTGCCTCTTCGTCGTTGCGTCGGCGGCAGCGGTCACCGTGGGTGTCCTCGAAGTGCTGCGGATCGCGGACGAGCGGCCCGCAGCACCCACGGCCGGGGGGTGAGCACCGTCGCCGAGGCGTCCGCGCCCGAGGCAATCACCCCGACGTAGTTGGGCGACTCAGCGCTCCCACGGAGGCTCGTCGTCCATCTTCCGGTAGTACTCGGCCAGGTGGTTGTGCAGGCCGCCGAGGCGTCATGCGTCGAGGAACCCCGCGAGCAGCGGCGCGAGGACCTTCGCCTTGATCATGTGCGTCTGCCCCGGTAGCACCTCGAGCCGAGCATTCGGCACCGCCTCGGCGATGGCAGCCTGGGAGTTGCGCATGTACTCCGGGCTCTTTCCGCCCGCGATCACCAGCGTCTCCGGCGCGACGGCGTCGTAGTAACCCCTCGGCAGCGGCCGGCCCTGCTCGTGCTCGATGACCAGCAACAGGTCGTAGGGCAGCGTGTGGGCCACGCCGGTCAGCTTCTTCCACACCGGCATGAGTCGCATCATCGCGACCACGGGCGCGGGGGCGCCGACGGTTCGCATGAAGGTCTTCACCGCCTCACCGCGCCGACCCTCGGCGACCATCGCCTCCAGCCGTCGAGGCAGCTGTGGGTCGTTGCCCGGGTGTGTGTCGTCGACGATGAACGGCGCCTCGTAGACCGCCAGCCGCTCCATCGACACTCCGGCCCGGGCGGCCTCGAGCGCGAGCGCGCCCCCTGACGAGGCCCCGAAGACGTGCGCGGTCCCGCCGGCGGCGTCGATCACCGCGGCGAGGTCCTCCACCTCCCGCTCCGGGGCGTACGACGACGCGCCCGGACCGCTCTCTCCACGATGCCGCCGGTCGTAGGCGACGACTCGGAACTCCCCGCCGAGAGCGGGTGCCAGGTCGCGCGAGGGACCCATCGCGCGGCTGCACAGGGCCCCGTCGACGAGGACGAGCGTCGGCCCCTCCCCCGTCACCTCGTACGCGATCGACGTGCCGTCGGCGGACGTCGCGAACCGGGTCGTGCCGGTGGTGGTGCTGCGCATGGCTGCCTCCTGGGTCGTGGTCTCAGGGGTACGTCGAACGGTCGTCGCTCATTTCGACAACCCGCGTCACGTGAACTCATCGGCCCGGCTCCGGAGAACCGCGCGCTCGCCCTCGTTCTGCGTGATCGCAGCCGCCTCGCGGAAGGCAGCAGCCGCCTCCCCCGCCCGACCGGCCCGCGCGAGCAGGTCCCCTCGGACAGCCGGCAGGAGGTGCGACCGGGCGAGCGGACCGTCGGACAACCCGCTCAGCACCGCCAGACCCGCCTCGGGCCCGAACACCCGCCCATGGGCGACCGCACGGTTGATCTCGACGACCGGGCTCGGGGCGACACCGGCGAGGACGTCGTACAGCTCGGCGATGCGTGCCCAGTCGGTCTGCTCGGCGGTGCGTGCGCGGGCGTGGCAAGCGGCGATCTCGGCCTGTACGACGTACGGCCCGACGTCCTTCCCGAGCCTCTCGGCGCGGGCGAGGGCGTCGAGACCACGGCGGATCAGGAGCATGTCCCAGAGGCGACGGTCCTGGTCGTCGAGGAGCACCGGGGCGCCGTCCTCGCCAGCGCGGGCACGGAGGCGGGAGGCCTGGATCTCCAGCAGCGCCTGGAGGCCGAGCACCTCGGGCTCGTCGGGGACGAGGTGGCTCAGCATCCGCGAGAGACGCACCGCCTCGTGGCACAGGTCGGGCCGCGTCCAGGCCTCGCCTGCCGTCGCCGAGTAGCCCTCGTTGAAGACCAGGTAGACCACCGACATCACGTCGGCCAGGCGCTGCTGTCGTTCCGCACCCGTGGGGAGGTCGAAGTCCGCGCCCTGGAGCGTCCGCTTTGCCCGCGAGATGCGTTGGCCGATCGTCGCGTCCTTGGTGAGGAAGGCCCGCGCGATCTCGGCGGTGGTGAGCCCGGCGACGAGGCGCAGCGTCAGCGCCACCCTCGACTCCTTCGGAAGGCTCGGATGGCAGGTGAGGAACATCAGCCGCAGCACGTCGTCCTCGACGTGGTCGACGGCGGCGTCGAGGTCCGGCACGTGCGCCTCCTCGAGGTCGCGGCCCAGCTCGGCCGTGCGACGACGAAGGGTCTCGGCGCGGCGGAAGTGGTCCACCGCGCGCCGCTTGGCGACCGCCATCAGCCATGCGCCCGGGTTCTTCGGTACGCCGCCGGAGGGCCACTGCTCGAGCGCGGCGACGAGGGCGTCCTGAGCGAGGTCCTCGGCGAGGCCGACGTCCCGGGTCATCCGGGTCAGACCCGCGACGAGACGGGCCGACTCGAGGCGCCAGACGGCGCTGACCTCGGATGCGGCGTCGCGCTCCATGCGCCTGAGAGTAGTGCTCGGTGCTCCCCCCGTCGGTCCCTCGGACAACACGTGCGCGACCTTCCTGCGGAACTGTCCGCGACCAAGCGCCGTCTCACCCGGATCGAGGCGTTCGAGCGCGAGGAGATCCAAGGGCCCGTCGCCGCGATGTATCCATGTGCGCGCCGCGGACGTCAATGGAGTGTTCGTCTCGTTCAGTCTGTGGCTAGGAGGCAACAATGACGCGCAACGTGGGCACCGTGGACCGGGCGGTCCGCACCGTTGTCGGGCTGGGTCTCGCCGTGTGGGCGTTCTCCATCGGAGTGGCGAGTGCCGCGGGCATCGCCTTGGTGGTGGTCGCAGCTGTGCTGCTGGTGACGGCGGCCGTCGGCTTCTGCCCGCTCTACCGACTGCTGGGCATCAGCACCAACGGCACCGAGCACGCGACGAGACAGGTCGCGAGGTAGCCGGCGACCGCTACTCTCCGGTGCCATGGACGTCGACGAGCTGGCAGGCAGCTTGGCGAGGGAGGTGCCCGGGCTGCTTCGTTACGCCCGCTCCCTCACCAAGGACCCTGCCCATGCCGAGGACCTCGTCCAGGACACCCTGACCCGGGCCCTGGAACGGGCGGCCGGTTTCCGCGGCGACTCGTCTCTGACCACGTGGCTCCACCGGATCCTCCACAACATAGCCGTCGACGAGTCGCGCCGACACCGGGAGGTGGCTGCGGAGCATGTCGCCGACGAGGTCGAGCGACGGTGGCAGCAGGACAGCTACACCGTCGACGCAACCGAGGTGGCCGCCCGCGCCGAGACCCGGGCCGACCTGCTGGAGGCGCTGACCCACCTGCCGGTCGGGTACCGAACCGCGGTCGTGTTGCACGACGCCGAAGGGATGACGGTGCGGGAGGTCGCACAGGTGCAAGGGGTCAGTCTGCCGGCAGCGAAACAGCGCCTACGGCGCGGGCGGATGATGCTCGTCTCCGAGCTTGCGCGCGGACACGAGCGACGGGCGGCTCTGAAGGGTGTTCCCTTGCGTTGCTGGGAGGCCCGCAAGCAGATCAGCGACTACATCCACGGTGAGCTCGACATCGACTCGTCTCGTCGCGTGGAGGCGCACCTCGAGCGCTGTCCCACCTGCCCGCCGTTGTACGCCGCGATCGTCGCCACCACGGAGGCGCTCCACGGCGCCGCAAGACGTGACCCGGACACCGTCGTTCCCCCAGCACTGGTGCAGCGGCTGCACGCCCTGGCCGCGCGCCGGCCCTGACGGTCAGCCGGCAGCGGGCGGCGGCCCCTCGTCGGGTGCGGCGATCCGGCGTACTTCGATCACGCCCTCCCAGGTCGGCCAGTGCTCCTGGTGGATCTCGGCGACCCGTCGCGCCGCCGCGACCGCCTCCTCCTGGGAGCGGACCTCGATGACCGAGTAGCCGCCGACGACCTCCTTGACCTCGGCGTACGGTCCGTCGGTCACCGTGATCTCACCCACCGCCACGCGGATCTCCGTGCTCTGGCTGGTGGGGTACAGGCCGCCTGCGTCGACCATCCAGCCGGACGCGAACGCGTCGGCCATCTCCTTGCCCATCACCTCGACGAGCTCCGCCGGCGGCGCCCCGACGTCCTCGGCCATCTTCACGAAGACCATGTAGCGCATGCTGATCACCCTTTCTGGTGTGTGCTGTCAGCAGTACGTCGGACGACGACCGTGGATTTCGACAGGTACTCGCATTGTGCTCTCGGTTGGGTGGGACGGGCGGCGCAAGTGACCCAAAGTGACCATTACGACCAGCTCCGTGGCACCGCTAGCGTCCTCGAGTAAAGGGCAGGTAAAGAGCCTGCGATTGGGGGCACCCCATGCCACCTCGCCCACGCCGACGCGTCCTGACCTCCGTCGAGCCGCTGCGCTTCGCCGCCGCCTGGCGCCTGCTGGGACCGGCCGCCGACCCGCCCGACACGTCCGACGACGCGATACACGTCGACGTCGTACGCGCGAGGGACCTGGTCGCCCTCTCCGTCACCTTCACCGGCTGCGAGCTCGTCACCGGCGGTGCCACGCCGGCGCACCTGCGCCCCAAGGAGGGCGAGACCGCCCGGATGACCGTGCACCACACGTTCCAGCACGGCTTCGAGGAGGCGATCTACGAGTCGAAAGCCCCCGTGCCCGACCCGAGGACCGGTGAGCTGTCCGAAGAGGACGACGAGAGGTTCCTCGAGGAGCACGCCAACCGGACCCCCGAGCCCCCGGTCGGCTTCCGCCCGGCCCGGGCGAGCCGTGTGGTGTACGACGTCCCCGCCGGCGAGACCATCGAGCTGTCGACGGCCGGGGTCCTCGCCGCGATGACCCGGCTCGAGCTCGTCGTACATCCCCTCGCACTTCCCGGCGACGCACCGGCGCGCGGCAGCACCGGCAAGCTGCCGAAGCTCCGCTTCGACTTCCCCCTCATCAACGTCGGCGACGGGCTCATCGCTCGGGTGCTGCCCGAGGGCGCCGTCATCGAGAAGGCGACCGCCGCGGTCCTCCGAGAGCATCCAGCCCCGGACACCACCACCCTCGCCGGGGTCCTCGAGCACGCCCGCAACC
>DATHVS010000250.1:0-8530 GCA_035461195.1 Nocardioidaceae bacterium | reverse complement strand
ACTCGAGGGGCACGACGGTGGCGAAGACCACCGCCACCGAGACGCCGGCCACCACGGCCACAACCCGGTCGAGCCCGCTGGCGAGCAGCGAGACCGGTGTCACCTGCACGACCAGCATCGCGGTCAGGGGGGCGAGCAGGGGCTGGGTGCCCGGGAAGAACGCCGTCGCCACGACGTAGCTCGCGACCGCGGCCACCGTGATGCGCAGCGACCACAGCACAGCCGCGCGGCCACCGCTTCGCAACCGCGAGACCCCGCGCGTGAGGCTTCCTCGCCACCAGTCCAGCACACCTCATCTTGATCGATGCGGTTCCAGGCGCCCAGAGCAGGCCGGGCGGAACGTCCGGCACGGGCACCGGCGTCGGCCGCTGTCCGTGGCGAGACGTAGGCTGGCCGGGACATGAGCGCGCTGTTCCCGATCCCCCAGGCCCCAGCCCCTTCACGTGCCGACCAGGCGTCCTCGGAGGACGCCGGTGAGGGCGGTCGCCGCGGCCGCCGTACGTCGCCCGAGGAGCTGCTCGAGGGGCTCAACGAGCCGCAACGGCAAGCCGTGGTCCACGCCGGCACGCCCCTCCTCGTCGTCGCGGGGGCGGGCTCGGGCAAGACGCGCGTGCTGACCCGGCGCATCGCGTGGCTGATCTCCGAGCGCAACGCCCACCCCGGCTCGATCCTCGCGATCACCTTCACCAACAAGGCCGCGGCCGAGATGCGCGAGCGGGTCGAGGAGCTCGTCGGACGACGGGCCCGGCTGATGTGGGTCTCCACCTTCCACAGCGCCTGCGTGCGGATCCTGCGCAAGGAGATAGGGAGGTTCGGCTACAAGTCGTCGTTCTCGATCTACGACGCGGCCGACTCCAAGCGGCTGATGACCCTGGTCCTGCGTGACCTCGAGCTCGACCCGAAGCGCTACCAGCCGCGTGCGGTCCTCAACTGGGTCTCCAACGCCAAGAACGAGCTCGTCGACGAGGAGCAGGCGGCCAAGAACGCCAAGAACCACCTCGAGGAGACCTACGCCGAGGCGTACGCGATCTACCAGCGGCGGCTGCGCGAGGCCAACGCGCTCGACTTCGACGACCTGATCATGACCACGGTCCACCTGTTCCAGGCGTTCCCGGAGGTGCGGGAGACCTTCCGTCGCCGTTTCCGGCACGTGCTCGTCGACGAGTACCAGGACACCAACCACGCGCAGTACGCCCTCATCCGCGAGCTCTGCGGCCACGTCGGGGACACCGGCGCGGAAGAGGGAGGCGTGGATCCGTCGGAGCTGATGGTGGTGGGTGACGCAGACCAGTCGATCTACGCCTTCCGCGGCGCCAACATCCGCAACATCCTCGCCTTCGAGGAGGACTTCCCCGACGCCCGGACGATCCTGCTCGAGCAGAACTACCGCTCGACCCAGACCATCCTCACCGCGGCCAACTCCGTGATCAGCAAGAACGCAGGTCGCAAGCCGAAGAACCTCTGGTCCGACGCGGGTGAGGGAGAGCCGATCGTAGGCTACGTCGCCGCCGACGAGCACGACGAGGCGCGGTTCGTCGCCGAGGAGGTCGACCGGCTCACCGACCGCGCGGCGGCCCGACCCGGCGACGTGGCGGTGTTCTACCGCACCAACGCCCAGTCGCGTGTGTTCGAGGAGGTCTTCATCCGCGTCGGCCTGCCCTACAAGGTCGTCGGAGGTGTGCGGTTCTACGAGCGCAAGGAGGTCAAGGACGCGCTGGCCTACCTGCGGACGCTGGTCAACCCGGCCGACGAGATCTCGCTGCGTCGGATCCTCAACGTTCCCAAGCGCGGTATCGGCGACCGTGCAGAGGCCTGCGTGGAGGCCCTCGCCCAGCGCGAACGGATCGGGTTCTGGGACGCGCTGCGGCGCGCCGAGGAGGCCCCCGGCATCGCCAGCCGCTCGCTGAACAGCATCCGTTCGTTCGTGGCAATGATCGAGGAGCTTCAGTCCATGGCGGACGCAGGCGAGCGTCCCGACGTGGTTCTCGAGCAGGTGCTCGCCCTAAGCGGCTACCTCAAGGAGCTCGAGGACTCCGACGACCCGCAGGACGAGACGCGTGTCGAGAACCTCGCCGAGCTCGTTGCGGTGGCGCGCGAGTTCGCCGACTCCCCGGACAGCGAGGAGGGCGACCAGGGCGAGGGCAGCGCTGCGGGTCTCGGCGACTTCCTCGAGCGGGTCGCCCTGGTGGCCGACTCCGACCAGATCCCCGACCAGCCCGGCGAGGACGACGACTCCGGGGTGGTCACGCTGATGACCCTGCACACCGCCAAGGGACTGGAGTTCCCGGTGGTCTTCCTGACCGGCCTCGAGGACGGCGTGTTCCCGCACATGCGCTCCCTCGGCGACCAGACCGAGCTCGAGGAGGAGCGGAGGCTCGCCTACGTCGGGCTCACCCGAGCCCGCGAGCGCCTCTACGTCTCCCGCGCCGTGGTGCGCTCCGCCTGGGGAGCCCCCTCGCACAACCCCGCGTCACGCTTCGTCGACGAGCTCCCCGTGGACCTCGTCGACTGGCGCCGCACCGAGGCCGCCCAGACTTCCTGGACCCGTCCGGTGGCGCCGTCGATGTCGCAGGGCACGGCGGGTGGGACGCGACGTTTCGGCACCGCGGCGATCCGGGCGGACTCGAAGGCCAAGGCGAAAGCCGGACGGAAGGTCCCCTCGCTCGAGCCGGGTGACCGGGTGACGCACGACAGCTTCGGGCTGGGCACCGTGGTCTCGCTCGAGGGGGCAGGGGAGAACGCCGTCGCGTCGATCGACTTCGGTTCCGGTGGGATCAAGCGCCTGCTGCTGCGCTACGCGCCTGTCGAGAAGCTCTGAGCCGACCCGCCCGCACCGACGCCTGAGCCCGGCCCGGAACCCCCGGAGGGACCTACGGGGTGAGGCCGTGCGCCAGGAGGGCGGCGTACGGGTCGACCGCGTCGCCGGCGCCGGGGCGGACCTCGAGGTGCAGGTGAGGTCCGGTGGAGTTGCCGGTGGAGCCGACTGTGCCGATCTGCTCGCCACCACGGACCTTCTGGCCGGGGCTGACGGTGAACGACGAGAGGTGGGCGTACCAGATCTCGGTGCCGTCCTCGAGCACGACCACGATCTTGTTCCCGTAGGAGCCGTCGTACGCCGTGGAGCGGACCGTGCCGTTGGCGACGGACACGACCGGCGTGCCCGAGGGGGCGGCGAAGTCGAGACCGGTGTGGGTGTTGGCCCACAGGCTGGAGGAGTACCCGAAGCGGGCGCTGAGGCGGTACCCGGCGAGCGGGAGGTGCCAGGCGTTCGCCGCGATCTGGCCGGCGTACTTCTCGGCGCTTGCCGCGAGCTGGGCCAGGGCGGCGTTGCGCTCCTCGGCCTGGGCCTCGACCGCCTCGAGGAGGTCCTCGTTCGAGGCGTCCTTGAGGGCGGCGCGCTGCGAGTCACGGCTGACGGCCTGCGTCCGGCTGTCGAGCTCGAGGCTGGATGTCGCGGCGCTGGTGCCGGTGAAGGCGCTCGCCGGGGTGAACATCTTGGCCGGCCCCGCGACTGCGATCTCGTCGGAGTCGGAGACCGTCAGCGCGCCGGCGGCGGCGATGATGAGGGCAGCGGCACCCACGGCGCTCGGCGCCGAGGGGAGGAGCATGAAGGGGTTCTTGCGGGGGGCGACTTCACGTCGCGCCGGTGCGGGGGCGGGCCGACCAGCCGGCGCTGCAGCGGAGCGTCGCGTCGGTGCGGGGGAGGGGCGACCTGCCGGTGCCGAAGAGGAGTGGCCCGCAGGCGACGGAGAGGACTGGGGGGTTTGTGCTCGACGGGAGAGGGTACGGGCCGCCTTGGACGGCTTGACGGCCTTCCGCCTGCCCCCGGAGGAGGCAGGCTTGGCAGCGGGAGCTGCGGCCAGGTCCATGCCGTCAGTGGTGCCGGTGCGCGAAGCGGAGCGCCTCGGTGCGCGGTGGTTTGCCACGAAACGGTGTCCTTACGTCGAATGTGCACGCAACGCCCAACCATAACGGACCAGTCATGGCACGGGGTGCGCGGTCACCTTACTTGTGCACAGGGTCACATGGCGCAAGCCTGACCCGTGTGTCCTCGCTCGTGTCCTTCGGTCTGTTCGTCAGTCTGTTCCGGTTCCTCTAACGCACGCAGGTTTCCCGAGGTCACGCCTCGTCAACCGCCGGTCTAGTCGGCTCGGCCGGATCGTCGGATACCCTGCGCGCAAGAGATCCTCGTCCGAGGTGGCCCGTCCCCCAGGTGGCCGGGCCCCCGGCTCAGTCCCAAGGTGGTGGCAGTTCTGATGGTGGCTCCGATCCGGATCGTGGTGGCCAAGCCCGGGCTCGACGGGCACGACCGCGGTGCGAAGGTGGTCGCGCGCGCCCTGCGTGACGCCGGCTACGAGGTGATCTACACCGGACTCCACCAGACCCCGGAGCAGATCGTGGAGACCGCCATCCAGGAGGACGCCGACGTGATCGGCCTCTCGGTCCTCTCCGGGGCACACATGACGCTGTTCAAGAAGGTGGTCGAGCTCCTCGAGGCCCGCGACGCCCGCGACATCGTCGTCTTCGGCGGCGGCATCATCCCCGAGGGCGACATCCCGCTGCTCGAGGAAGTAGGCGTGGCGAAGGTCTTCACCCCTGGTGCCACCACCACCGAGATCGTCTCGTGGGTCCGCGAGAACGTGACGGACGCCCCCGTCGAGGCCTGAGGCTCTCCACAGCTGCGGCGGGTCTCGGGAAGGACGTCGACGACTTCGTCATGTCTCGCCGGATCTGGCGCGGCGAGTTGCCGAACGGTACAACCGAGGCATGAAGGTGCTGGTCACGGGCGGGAACGGGTTCGTGGGAAGCCGCATCACCGCCGAGGCCGTCAAGGCGGGGCACGACGTGCGTCTGCTGGTGCGAAGGCCAGAGCAGGTGCCCCTCACGCTGGCGCCGCTGGGGGTCGAGGCGTCCGACGTGGGTGAGGTCGCCGGTGACGTGCTCGACGAGCGGACGGTCCGCAACGCGGTCGAGGGCTGCGACGCCGTGGTACACGCTGCCGCCGTCTTCTCGCTGAACGCTCGGCGCGCCCAGGAGATGCTGCTGACGAACGCCCGGGCGGCCCAGCTCGTGCTCGGATCGGCCGCCGAGGCTCACCTGGACCCGGTGGTCCACATCTCCAGCACGGTCGCGCTGACCCGCAGAGGCGGGAGCGGACCGGACCTGCCGCTGGGAGACGTCGACTGGCCCTACGCCCGGTCAAAGGTCGCCTCGGAGGTGGTCGCCCGACAGCTCCAGGACGACGGCGCGCCGGTCGTGACGGTCTACCCCGGTTCGGTGTACGGGCCGGGGGATCCCTACCGGGGAGTGCAGAGCGAGCTCCTTCGCTGGATCCTCCGAGGACTCTTCCCGACGTACGCCGTGGGTTTCGTCCACGCCGTGCACGTGCGCACCGTGGCCGAGACCGTGCTGGCCGCGCTCGAGCCGGGAAGGGGCCCGCGCCGTTACGTCGTCCCAGGAGTCGCCGTCGATGTGAGAACCCTCTACGGGACGATCGAGCAGGTCACCGGGCGCCGCCTCCGGTACGTCGTGCTGCCCTTGGGTGTCGCGCTGCCGGCAGCCCGGCTGACTGCGCTTCTCCAGCGCCCCCTGCCGGCGCGGTGGCACTACCCCGCAGACCCTGAGGGGGCTGTGATCAACGCCTGCGCGACCACGTTCGACGACCGCCCTGCCCGCACCGAGCTCGGGGTCGAGCCGGTGCCTTTCGCGCAGAGCATCCGCGACACCGTCCGCTGGCTGGTGGAGTCCGGTCGGCTGAGACCGAGGTACGCCGGGAAGGCGCTCGACCCTCAGGCGTGAGCCTGCACGTGCTCGCGGACCAGGCCGGCGAGGCGGTCAGGGTCGGTCTGTGGCAACCAGTGCCCAGCGTCCGGCCGCTCCACGCAGACGTCGGAGCACAGCCGGTGCAGGTCCTCGGTGATCACCGAGGTGAGGAACGGGTCGCGGCGAGGAGCGACCACCAGGACGGGGACGTCGGTGCGCCTCGGGATCGAACGTCGCACCCCGCGCAGCACGTTGGCGCGGTAGAGGTTCACCCCGTTGGCCGCGTCCCCACCGAGGGCGGTCGCCCAGTGGTCCCGGCCCACGCCCGGCTCGACCCGCGCGGCCAGTGCGCCGAGCGGGCGGTGGGCGGTGCGCCAGACGAGCTCGGGGAGCACCGGCACGTGGAAGAGGTAGACGTACCAGGAGTGGCCGAGCTGCCTGAGCAGCCGCAGCCGGCGATCGGCGGGGTTGCGCGCGAGCTGGCCGAGGTGCTCGAGCGCCGGGCCGCTGATCGAGGTGAAGGACGCGACCCGCCCCTGCAGGCGCGGGTCCTCGGACTCGGCAAGCACCGCCTCCCACAGCTGGACCGAGCCCCAGTCGTGACCCACGAGGTGGACGGGCTCGCCGTCCGGCACCGTCGCCTCGACCACGGCGACGAGGTCGTCGACGAGCAGCTCGACCCGGTAGCCCCCCGTCCCCTCCGGTACGCCGGAGGCGCCGGCGCCGCGGACGTCGTAGGTGATGACGTGCATGCCGGCGTCGGCCAGCCGTCGCGCGACGGGAGCCCACATGTCCTGGCGGTCGGGATAGCCGTGCACCAGCACCACGTGGGGCCCTCCAGACGGTCCGCCGGGGCGGTCGTACTCCCGCACGGAGAGACTCAGGCCGGTCGAGGCGACCCGGTGCTCCCGCCACGGAAGGGTGTGCTCGCCGTGCTCCTGGGTAGTGGGCATGTGACGGACCCTACGTGGTGGTGACGCGGGTTACAGGTCTAAGGTCGGGCCCTGGACAATCCACCCCCGTGCGCCTTGCGGCCGTCAGGTCGCACCGCGGAGGGAGAGCTGGGAAACCGAAGAGGACGGGCCGAACCTGTGGACTTGATGGAGTACCAAGCGAAGGAGCTCTTCGCGAAGCATGGCGTGCCGGTGAACGTCGGCACCGTGGTGGAGCGGGCCGAGGACGCCGCCGCAGCAGCCGAGGCGAACGGCGGCCGCGTGGTCGTCAAGGCTCAGGTGAAGACCGGCGGTCGTGGCAAGGCAGGCGGCGTGAAGCTGGCCGAGAACCCCGACGAGGCGGTCGCCCGCGCGCAGGACATCCTCGGCATGGACATCAAGGGCCACACGGTCCACCGGGTGCTGGTCGCCCCGACCGCCGAGATCGCCGAGGAGTACTACTTCTCCTTCCTCGTCGACCGCGGCAACCGCAACTACCTGTGCATCGCGAGCATCGAGGGCGGTGTCGAGATCGAGGAGGTCGCGCGCACCAACCCCGACGCGGTCGCGAAGGTCGCCATCGACCCGCTTGCCGGTGTCGACGACGCCAAGGCGGCCGAGATCGTCGCCGCGACCAGGTTCCCCGAGGCCGTGGCCGACGAGGCCAAGACGGTCATCAAGCAGCTGTGGGACGTCTTCATCAAGGAGGACGCCACCCTCGTCGAGGTCAACCCGCTCGTCCGTCTCGGCGACGGCCACCTCGAGGCGCTCGACGGCAAGGTCACTCTCGACGCGAATGCCGACTTCCGCCACGAGGACCACGCCCAGTTCGACGTCCCGGACGCCGACGCTGCCGGTCAGCTCGAGGCGGAGGCGAAGGAGAAGGGCCTCAACTACGTCAAGCTCGACGGCGAGGTCGGCATCATCGGCAACGGCGCGGGCCTGGTCATGTCCACCCTCGACGTCGTCGCCTACGCCGGTGAGAAGCACAGCGGCGTCAAGCCCGCCAACTTCCTCGACATCGGCGGCGGGGCGTCCGCGCAGGTGATGGCCAACGGGCTGCACATCATCCTCAACGACCCGCAGGTCAAGAGCGTGTTCGTCAACGTCTTCGGTGGCATCACCGCCTGCGACGCGGTCGCCGACGGCATCGTGCACGCGCTCGAGATGCTCGGCGACGAGGCCAACAAGCCGCTCGTCGTGCGGCTCGACGGCAACAACGTCGAGGAGGGCCGCCGGATCCTCAACGAGGCGAACCACCCGCTGGTGACCATGGTCGACACGATGGACGGAGCGGCCGACCGCGCCGCCGAGCTGGCAGCTGCGGGGGTCTGACAATGGCTATCTGGCTGACCAAGGACTCGAAGGTCATCGTGCAGGGGATGACCGGTTCCGAGGGTTCCAAGCACACCCGGCGGATGCTCGCCGCGGGCACAGGAGTGGTCGGCGGCGTGAACCCGCGCAAGGCCGGCACCACCGTCGACTTCGACGGCACCGAGCTGCCGGTCTTCGCCTCCGTCGCGGACGCGATGAAGGAGACCGGGGCCGACGTCACCGTCATCTTCGTGCCGCCGCAGTTCACCAAGGGCGCGGTCGTCGAGGCGATCGACGCCGGCATCGGCCTGGCCGTGGTCATCACCGAGGGCGTGCCGGTGCACGACACCGCCGCGTTCTGGGCGTACAACGTGGCGCAGGGCGAGCGGACCCGGATCATCGGTCCGAACTGCCCCGGCATCGCCTCGCCGGGCGCCTCCAACGCCGGCATCATCCCGGCCGACATCACCGGCTCCGGCCGCATCGGCCTGGTCAGCAAGAGCGGCACGCTGACCTACCAG
>DATHVS010000249.1:0-11004 GCA_035461195.1 Nocardioidaceae bacterium | reverse complement strand
TTCGGCGAGGGAGACCTGCGGCTCGGTCGCGAAGAAGTTCGAGACGTGCCCGAGCGTGGTGAGCTGCTCGGTGACCGCCGAGACGAGAGCGGGGTGGCCGTGGCCGAGCGCGTTGACGGCGATGCCGCCGAGGAGGTCGAGGTACTCCCGGCCGTCGGCGTCCCAGACCCGGGCTCCCTCACCCCGTGCGAGCACGCGCTTGGGCCTGCCGAAGGTGTTCATCACGGCGTGGGCGTAACGCTCCTGCACCGCCTCGCTCTGGTTCGACACCTCGTCGCTCATGTCAGTCCTCCTTCCTGAGGGCCGTGCGGGTCCTCGTCTCGACGCCGGGCAGCACCTGCGTGCCGACCCCTTCGTCGGTGAAGATCTCCAGCAGCACGGCGTGCGGCTCCCGTCCGTCGACGACCGTCGCCCGCGGCACGCCGCCATGGAGGGCGTCGAGGCAGGCCTGCATCTTGGGCACCATCCCGCTGGCCAGCGTCGGCATCAGCTCCTCCAGCGACTCGGGGCTGATCTGGCCGATGACGTCGTCGCTGTCGGGCCAGTCCCGGTAGAGACCCTCCACGTCGGTCAGCACGAGCAGCTTCTCGGCTCCGAGCGCAGCTGCCAGCGCACCCGCGGCGGTGTCGGCGTTGACGTTGTGGACCACGCCGTTGGCATCCGGGGCGACCGAGGAGATCACCGGGATCCGGCCGGCCTCGATCAGGTCACGCACCGCCTCCGGACGGACCGTCTCGACCTCGCCGACCAGGCCCAGGTCGACCACCTCGCCGTCGACGACGGTGCTGGTCGTCTTCGCGGTGAACAGGCCCGCGTCCTCGCCGGAGAGTCCCACGGCCAGGGGCCCGTGCTGGTTGAGAAGGCCGACGAGCTCTCGGCCGACCTGGCCGACGAGCACCATGCGGACGACGTCCATCGCTTCGGGCGTGGTGACCCGGAGGCCACCCCGGAACTCCGACTCGATGTCGAGACGGTCGAGCATCTTGTTGATCTGCGGGCCACCGCCGTGCACCACGACCGGGCGGAACCCGGCGTACCGCAGGAAGACGATGTCCTCGGCGAACGCCTGCTTCAGGTCGTCGTCGGTCATCGCGTTGCCGCCGTACTTCACCACGATCGTCCTGCCGTGGTACTTCTTCAGCCACGGCAACGCCTCGGCCAGGGTCGCGGCCTTCTGCGTGGCCTTCTTCCACTCGGCGGGGCTCTTGCCGCCCGCGAGCCTCAGGTCGTTCTCGGTCATCGGGTTCCTCAGCTCGAGTAGGCGGAGTTCTCGTGCACGTAGGCGTGGGTCAGGTCGTTGGTCCACACCGTGGCACGGGAGTCACCGGCCTTCAGGTCGATGGTGACCGTCACCTCACGACGGCTCAGGTCGACCAGCTCCGGCGCCGCCGCCGGCTCGGAGCCACGGCACACCCAGACGCCGTTCATGGCGACGTCGAGGTCTGCCGGGTCGAAGGCCGCCGAGGTCGTGCCGATCGAGGCCAGCACGCGGCCCCAGTTGGGGTCCTTGCCGAAGACCGCTGCCTTGAACAGGTTGCTGCGTGCCACCGACCGACCCACCTCCACGGCGTCGTCCTCGTTCGCGGCGTTCAGGACCGTGATCGCGATCTCGTGGTCGGCGCCCTCCGCGTCGGCGAGCAGCTGCATCGCGAGGTCGGTGCAGGCCCTCGTCAGGGCCTCGGTGAAGTCCTCGAGTGTGGGGGTGATGCCCGATGCCCCGCTGGCCATCAGCGTGACGGTGTCGTTGGTCGACATGCACCCGTCGGAGTCGAGGCGGTCGAAGCTCACCCGGGTGGCGGCCCGCAGCGCCTCGTCGGCCTCGGCGGGGGTGATCTTGGCGTCGGTGGTGAGTACGACGAGCATGGTGGCGAGCTGCGGGGCGAGCATGCCCGCTCCCTTGGCCATCCCACCGATCGTCCAGCCGGTCCCCTCGACCACGACCTCCTTGCTCACCGAGTCGGTGGTCATGATCGCCTCGGCGGCGTCGGAGCCCGCTCGTCCGGAGAGAGCGGAGGCGCATGCGTCGACACCTGCGAGGAGGTCGTCCCGGTCGTTCTTGAGCCCGATCAGTCCGGTGGAGCAGACCACGACGTCGATCGCGCCGACTCCGAGCTTCTCGGCGGTGCGCTCGGCGACGGCATGCGTGGTCTGGAAGCCTTCCGCGCCGGTGTAGCAGTTCGCGCCGCCCGAGTTGAGGATCACGGCCCGGACGATGCCGTCCTTGACGACCTCCTGGCTCCACAGGATCGGGTTCGCCTTGCAGCGGTTCGCGGTGAACACGGTGGCCGAGCTGTGCTCGGGGCCGTCGTTGACGACGAGGGCCATGTCCTTGGCGCCGGTGGACTTGATGCCTGCGGCGACGCCGGATGCGCGGAAGCCCCTCGGGGCGGTGACACTCATGCTGATCCTTCGGGGGAGAACTGGTCTTCGGGGTCGATGGCGGGTCGGACCTCGTGGCCGGATCGTCGCCAGGCGTCCGCCGTGCGCTCCGCCTGCCCGTCGGGCACGAGGATCCAGTCGGTGTCGAACGTCGAGATCGTGAACACGGGGATCTCCTCGGTGGCCAGCGGGGCCAGGAGGGTGCTGAGCACGCCGGTCATCGACAGGTCCAGGGGTCCCTGCACCGCGAAGGCGGCGAAGGGCCCCTCCTGGCGGGCCTTCCGTGGGACGGCGCCGGCTGCGCAGACGACTGAGGTCTCCGCGGCTGTGGCACTCACCGAGAGGAGGGTCCCCGAGACCGCCCAGTCCGGGAGGTCGGCCCCCGGACCGAGGCGGACCACGGCGAGCTTCTCGTCGTACGCCAGCAGCGTGTGGCTCACGGTGCCAGACCCACCGTGCTCAGCCCGGCGTCCTCGGGAAGGCCGAGCGCCAGGTTCATGCACTGCACGGCGGCGCCGCCGGTGCCCTTGGCCAGGTTGTCGACGGCGCCGACCGCGACCAGCCGTCCTGCGGACTCGTCGACGGTCACCTGCACGTGGACGGCGTTGGAGCCGAGCACCGACTTGGTCTGGGGCCACTGCCCCGTGGGCAGCAGGTGGACGAAGGGCTCGTCCTTGAACGCGAGCTCGTAGACGGTGTAGGCCTCCTCCGCGCTCACGCCCCCGGCGACGGGGGCCGAACAGGTGGCGAGGATGCCCCGCGGCATGGGGACGAGAAGCGGAGTGAAGGAGACCCGGACGTCGCCGTCGGTGAGTCCGGAGAGGTTCTGGACGATCTCGGGGGTGTGGCGGTGCACGCCGCCGACGCCGTAGGCACTGGCGGAGCCCATCACCTCCGAGCCGAGGAGGTGGGGCTTGGCCGCCTTCCCTGCCCCTGAGGTGCCGGACGCGGCAACCACGACGACGTCGGAGGGGTCGACGACCCCGGCAGCCACCGCCGGGGCCATGGTCAGGGTGGAGACCGTCGGGTAGCAGCCGGGCACGGCGATCCGGGTCGCCTGCTTGAGCATCTCCCGCTGCTCACCGAGCTCGGGTAGGCCGTAGGGCCAGGAGCCTGCGTGCTCGCCGCCGTAGAACCGCTCCCAGACGGTCGGGTCGGTGAGTCGGAAGTCGGCACCGCAGTCGATGACGACGCAGTCGTCGGGCAGTGCCTTGGCGATCTCGCCGGACTGGCCGTGCGGGAGCGCCAGGAAGACGACGTCGTGGCCCGAGAGGACCTCGACCGTGGTCTCGTCCAGCACGCGGTCGGCGAGCGGCAGCAGGTGTGGCTGGAGCGACCCGAGCCGTTCACCGGCGTTGGACCCTGCGGTCAGCGCGCCGATCTCGACCGAGGGGTGGTCGACCAGGAGGCGGAGCACCTCCCCTCCTGCGTAGCCGCTGGCGCCGGCGACGGCGATCCGGTATCTGCTGTTCGGTGTCGCTTGGGAGGACATGCGCATGACCATACAGCAGCCTGCATGGTCATGCTAAATCGGGGTCAGGAGCGGTGCACGGCCCCATGGCGCTCGACCGCCAGCGCAACCGCGGCCTCGCGCGCCTCGGCTACCTCGGCGTCTGTCAGCGTGCGGTCCGGAGCCCGGAAACGCATCGCGAAAGCAAGGGACTTCTTCCCCTCACCGATCTGCTCGCCGGTGTAGACGTCGAAGAGCCGCACGGACTCGAGCAGCGAGCCGGCGCCTGTTCGAAGGGTCTCCGCCACCGCGGCCGCGGGAACCGTGCCCTCCACCACGAGGGCGACGTCCTCCTTGGCGACCGGGAACGTCGAGAAGCGCGGCGCAGGAACCACGTCGACGGAGGCCGCCGTGAGCGCGTCCAGGTCGACCTCGGCGACCGCGGTGCGCGCCGGGACTCCGTAGGCCTTGCACACCTTGGGGTGCAGCTCACCACCGTGGCCGACGACCTGGCCGTCGAGCAGGATCTCGGCGCAGCGACCAGGGTGCCACGGGGCGTACGACGCGCCGCGCACCTCCACCTCGACGCCCAGGGCGGCCGCAAGGGTCCGCACCGCCTCGAGCGCGTCGGCCCAGGTCGCGGGGCGACCCTTGCCCCACCAGCCCGCGGGCTCACGGGCACCGGCGAGGACCACTGCGGCGTGCATCGGCTGGCGTGGGACAGCAGCCAGGAGAGCCTCCCACTCCTCGTCCGTGGGCCGACGGTCGACGCCGAGGATCGCCGCGGGGGCGGCGTCCGGCCTGGGAAGGTAGACGGGCGCGTGCTCGAAGACGGCGACGTCTGAGATGCCCCGTCCGATGTTGCGTGCGAGCGTCTTGAGCAGGCCGGGCACCAGGGTCGTCCGAAGCTCGGGCTCCTCCTCGGAGAGGGGGTTGGCGATCCTGACCGTGCGGCGTCGGTCGTCGTCGACCTCGAGGCCGAGCGCGTCCCAGTCGGCCTCGCCGACGAACGGGTAGGTGAGCACCTCGACGTAGCCCGCCCCGGCGAGAGCCAGGCCGGCACGCCGACGCAGCCGCTGCTCACGGGTCAGACCGCGACCCGCCGGAGCCGCCGGAAGCTCCGAGGGGACCTCGTCGTAGCCGACCACACGGGCGACCTCCTCCACGAGGTCGTAGGGGTCGGTCACGTCCGGCCGCCACGACGGCGGCACGACGGTCAGCCGCTCCCCCTCCGCCACCACCGCGCAGCCGACCTCCCGCAGGTGGTCGACCACCACGTCGGGGGCGATCCGGATGCCGGTGACCTGCTCGGGCAGCCACGCCGCGATCGTGATCGGGGAGCTCTCCGGAGGTATGCCGACGTAGGTGACCCCGTCGGTGACGCTGCCTCCACCGTGCTCCACGAGCAGCTCGGCGACCCGGTCAGCGGCGTACGCGGGAAGCAGCGGGTCGACGCCGCGCTCGAAGCGCTTGGACGCCTCGGAGGGCAGCTTGTGGCGGCGGGCGGTGCGGAAGATCGACACCGGGTCGAAGTGCGCCGCCTCGATGACCACGTGGGTGGTCGTCTCGCTCAGCTCTGTCTCCTGGCCTCCCATCACTCCGGCGAGGCCGATGGGACCGCGCTCGTCGGTGATGAGAAGGTCCTCGGGGTCCAGGGCACGTGTCACGTCGTCGAGTGTGATGAGCCGCTCCCCCGGCTTCGCCCGGCGTACGCCGATGGGACCGCGGAGCTTGTCGCCGTCGTAGCCGTGGATCGGCTGGCCGAGCTCGAGCATCACGTAGTTGGTGATGTCGACGGCCAGTGAGATGGGGCGCATACCGGCGAGCTGGATGCGCCGAGCCAGCCATCGCGGCGTCGGGGCCGACGGGTCGAAGCCCGTGACCGTGCGGGTCGCGAAGACCGGGCAGCCGTCCTCGGCCTCGACATGCACCGGGTAGCCGGCGTCGTTGGGCGCAGGGACCGTCCGCATCGCCGGGTCGTGGAAGGGCACGCCGTAGGCAAGCGCGGCCTCTCGGGCCAGGCCCCGCAAGGACAGCGCGTAAGCCCGGTCGGGGTTGATCTCGAACTCGATGACGTGGTCGCGCAGGTGGAGCAGCTCGATCGCGTCGTCACCCGGCTTGACGGCCGCGTCGGACTCCAGGCGCGGGTCGAGCACGAGGATGCCCGCGTGGTCGTCGCCTGTGCCGAGCTCCTTGGTGGAGCAGATCATGCCGTCGGAGACGTGACCGTAGGTCTTGCGGGCCGAGATCGGGAAGGGCCCGGGGAGGACGGACCCCGGCAGCGAGACCACGACCAGATCCCCCTCGGCGAAGTTGTGGGCGCCGCAGACGATCCCGCGTCCGCCTTCGTCGTCGTTGTGCTCGGGGCCGACGTCCACCCGGCACCAGCGGATGACCTTGCCGTTCTTCTGCGGCTCGTCGTCGAAGGTCAGCACCCGGCCCACGACGAGCGGACCGGAGATGTCGGACCCCGGCGCCTCGTGCGCCTCGAGCTTGAGACCGAGCGCGGTGAGCCTGTGGGCGAGGTCGTGAGGTGTCACGTCGGCCGGGAGGTCGACGTACTCGCGCAGCCAGGAGAGCGGGGCCCGCATCAGGTCTCCATTCCGAAGGGCAGGGTGAACCGAACGTCACCTTCGACGATGTCGCGCATGTCCTCGATGCCGTGACGGAACATCAGGGTGCGCTCCAGGCCCATGCCGAAGGCGAACCCGGAGTAGGTCTCGGAGTCGATCCCGCAGGCCGTGAGGACCCGGGGGTTCACGACTCCGCAGCCGCCCCACTCGATCCAGCCCTCTCCCTTGCAGGTGCGGCAGCTCTCCACCTCCGGCCCCTGCCCACGGCAGACGAAGCAGACCAGGTCCACCTCGGCGCTCGGCTCGGTGAAGGGGAAGTACGACGGCCGGAAGCGTGTCGTGATGCCCTCACCGAACATCGCCTCCGCGAAGTGGTCCAGGGTGCCCTTCAGGTGGGCCATCGAGATGCCCCGGTCGACGACGAGGCCCTCGACCTGGTGGAAGACCGGGGTGTGCGTCGCGTCGAGCTCGTCGGTGCGGTAGACCCGGCCGGGCACGACCACGTAGATCGGCGGCTCCTTGGTGATCATCGTCCTGGCCTGGACCGGCGAGGTGTGGGTGCGAAGCACCAGGCCCCCTTCGGCCGGCTCGAGCCAGAAGGTGTCCTGCATGGTTCGTGCCGGATGGTCCGGACCGAGGTTGAGGGCGTCGAAGTTCAGCCACTCGGCCTCGACCTCGGGCCCTTCGGCGACCTCCCAGCCCATGGCGACGAAGACGTCCCCGATGTGTTCTTGGATCGTGGTCAGCGGATGCCGGGCGCCGCGCGGCTCCCGGTCCCACGGGACGGTGACGTCGACGGCCTCCTCCACGAGCATCCGTGCCTCGTGCTCGGCCTCGAGGACGGCCTGCTTCTCCCCCAGCGCCTTGGCGACGGCTCCGCGCGCCTGGCCGACGCGCATGCCCGCCTCCTTGCGCGCCTGCGGCGGCAGGGCCCCGATCTCACGGTTGGCGAGAGCGAGCGGGGACCGTTCGCCTGCGTGCGCGAGCCGCACCTCCTTCAGCTCCTCCAGGCTGGTCGCGCCGGCGATGGCCGCGAGTGCATCCTCACGCATCGCGTCGACCTCGTCGGCACGCAGCGGCGTGACCTCGACGGGGTCGTAATCGGTGTTCGGGCCCGACATGGCTGCCTTTCGGGGAAGGGGCGGCGTACAGGGGTGCTCGCCTCAGTCTAGGAAGTGCCCGGCCCCTGGAGCGAACCGGTTTGCCTGGTGAATCGGCTCAGTCCGCGCGAAGGTCCTCGGAAGGCCACGTGACGGTGATCCGGGCACCCCCGCCGGGTGCGTCGCCGATCTCGACGTGGCCGCCGTGGGCGGTGACGAGGCCGTGCACGATGTACATGCCGAGACCCGACCCGCCGCGCGTGCCGTGCTTCCAGAACTTCGTGAACACCCTGCTGCGGATCTCGGGGCTGATTCCCTCGCCCTGGTCGTCGACGTGCATGCACACCCCGGGGAACGGGTCGTCTCCCTCAAGCCGCGTCAGGGTGATCTGGACCACGCCCTCGCCGTGGCGCACAGCGTTCTCGACGAGGTTCGTGACGACCTGCACGAACTTGTCGGGGTCCGCGAAGACCGGCGGGAGCTCGGGGGCGGTCTCGAGCACGATCTCTCGACCTGTCCCGGCTCGAACCGAGGCGAGCACGCGCTCCACCGCGGCGCAGAAGTCCACCCGGCGGGGGTAGAGCGAGAGCCGCCCGGTGTCGATCCGCGCCACGTCGAGGAGCTCGGCGATGAGCCGGCTCAACCGGTCCGCATCGGAGTTGACCGTGGTGAGCATGAGCTTCTTCTGGTCGTCGTTGAGCCGGTCCCACTTGCTGAGCAGGGTGGCGACGAAGCCCTTGACGCCGGTCAGCGGCGAGCGCAGCTCGTGGGCGACGGTCGCCACCAGGTCGGAGCGCTCGCGGTCGAGTCGAGCACGTGCTCGTGAGGTGCGCAGGCACACCACCACCCCCGCGGTGGCGCCGTGCTTGGCCTCGCGCAGGAACCGAACTGTCAGCAGCAGCTCGGTGCCGTCGGCGAGGAACCAGGACTGCTCCGGGACACCCGAGCGCAGGCGGGGACCGTCGTAGGGGTCGACGCTTGAGAACCAGTCGTTGCCTGCCTGGTCCTGGAGCGCCACCACGTCGCCGATGTGTTTGCCCACACCGTCGCCGACGCGCAACATCGTCCGGGCGGCGGCGTTCATCGAAGTGACCTGACCGGTCGCGTCGGCGAAGACCATACCGTCCGGGATCGCGTCGAGGCTCACCTGGCCGACGAGCTCAGTGGGGTGCGACACGCAACCCAGGCTAGACGGTGGGGCGAACAGTTGCGAGGTTTGCTACTCGCGCTCCCGGCGTCGTTGGGCCCGCGCGGAGGCGTAGAGGCACACTGCGGCAGCCGTGGCGAGGTTGAGGCTCTCAGCCCTGCCGTGGATCGGGATCCTCACGCGCTGGTCGGCCAGGGAAGCGACCGGGCCGGGCAGCCCCCACGCCTCGTTGCCGAACAGCCAGGCGGTCGGGCGCTGGAGCTGCCCCTCGTCGAGCGCATCGTCGAGGTCGGTCTCGCCCGCGCCGTCGGCCGCGAGAACCTGGTAGCCGCGCCGCTGCAGCTCGCCGACCACCACGGCGGTGTCGGGCTCGATCGCGATGCCGAGGTGGAAGAGGCTTCCGACGCTGGCCCGCACCGCCTTGCCGTTGTAGGGATCCACCGAGCTCCCCGTCAGGACCACCGCCGCGGCTCCCGCGGCGTCCGCGCACCGGATGACCGTGCCCGCGTTGCCGGGGTCGCGCACGTCCGCGCACACCGCGACGAGACCGGCTCGCGTAGAGACGGCGTCGGGGAGTACGTCGACCAACGGCCGGTCGAGGAACCGGCAGACCGCCACCAGCCCCTGGGGGTGGACGGTCTCGGCCAACGACATAAGCGCAGCCTCGTCCACCGGCCGCCAGGTGACGCCTGCTCCCGTGGCGCGGTCGTGGATGTCGGGGTGGGAGGCGGCCGCCTCCGGCACGGCGAACACCTCGACGACGCAGCCGAGGAGGTCGAGGGCCTCGCGCACCGCCTGGGGCCCCTCGGCAAGGAAGAGCCGGGAGTCGGCCCTTGAAACACGTCGGGCGAGCCTCCGAGCCGCCTTCACCCGTCCACTCTTCACCGAGAGCAGCGGGGAGTCGGCAGGGAGACTCGCCATCGACGGTGGGTTGCCTCGATCGCGGATGCGATCAGGCGGACGCCTCGGCCTTGGGTGCGTTCACGTCGGCCGGCACGTTGGCCTTGGCCAGCTCGACGAGCGAGGCGAAGGTTGCCGCGTCGTTGACGGCCATGTCGGCGAGGATCTTGCGGTCGACCTCGACGCCGGCGGCCTTGAGGCCCTGGATGAACCGGTTGTAGGTCATGCCGTTGGCGCGGGCCGCGGCGTTGATGCGCTGGATCCACAGCTTGCGGAACTCGCCCTTCTTGGCGCGACGGTCACGGTAGCTGTAGACCAGCGAGTGGGTGACCTGCTCCTTGGCCTTGCGGTAGAGACGCGAGCGCTGACCGCGGTAACCGGACGCGCGCTCGAGGGTTACCCGGCGCTTCTTCTGGGCGTTGACTGCCCGCTTGACGCGTGCCACTTCATACTCCTTGATGTTGCAAACATTGGTGGGGTCGGCGTGACGCTCAGGTCACTTGCCGAGCAGCTTCTTGACCCTCTTGACGTCGGCCTTGGCCACGTCCTCGGTGCCGGCGAGGCGGCGGGTCAGGGTCGAGGGCTTGTGCTCGAGCAAGTGGCGACGACCAGCCTTCTGCCGACGCAGCTTGCCGGAGCCGGTCACCTTGAAGCGCTTGCTCGCACCGGAGTGCGCCTTCATCTTCGGCATTCTCTGTCCTTCTCATCTCGGGCCGTCCCTGCGGACGGGCCACTTCTCACATGTCCGGGTCGAGGTTCTCGGAGCGACGACGCGGCTTCTTGGAGCCCGACGCGGCTGCACCGGCGGAACGTGCCTCGTGCTCGGCGACCTTCTCAGCCTCCCGCTCGGCGGCCTTGGAAGCCTTCTCGGCCTTGACCTCCGCCTTCGCCTCGGCCTTCTTCTTGTGCGGCCCGAGCACCATGATCATGTTGCGGCCATCCTGCTTGGGAGCCGACTCCACGAACCCCAGCTCGTCGACGTCCTCGGCCAGGCGCTGCAGCAGGCGGAACCCGAGCTCGGGCCGGTGCTGCTCGCGACCACGGAACATGATCGTGATCTTCACCTTGTCGCCCTGGCGGAGGAACCGCACGACGTGACCCTTCTTGGTCTCGTAGTCGTGCGCGTCGATCTTCGGCCGGAGCTTCATCTCCTTGATGACCACGTTGGTCTGGTTACGACGGGCTTCGCGTGCCTTCTGCGCGTTCTCGTACTTGAACTTGCCGTAGTCCATGAGCTTGCAGACGGGCGGACGCGCGGTCGGGGCGACCTCGACGAGGTCGAGGTCGGCTTCCTGGGCGAGGCGCAGGGCGTCCTCGATGCGGACGATGCCGACGGTCTCGCCGTTGGGGCCGACGAGCCGGACCTCGGGCACCCGGATCCGGTCGTTGATGCGCAGCTCTGTGCTGATGGGTCCTCCTGGGGTGGGTCTTCGGTGGCTGACGTGCTCACGAGGG
>DATHVS010000248.1:0-5073 GCA_035461195.1 Nocardioidaceae bacterium | reverse complement strand
CCGACACGATGACGGTCGTCCGTGACTGACCTCACCGCTCTGCCGCGGGAGGGGCGTCGTCGCATCGGTGTGATGGGCGGGACGTTCGACCCGATCCATCACGGTCACCTCGTCGCCGCGAGCGAGGTCCGGGCCTGGTTCGACCTCGACGAGGTCGTCTTCGTCCCCACGGGCGAGCCGTGGCAGAAGTCCGAGCGCGAGGTCAGTGGCTCGGAGGACCGCTATCTGATGACGGTGATCGCGACCGCCTCGAACCCCCGGTTCTGGGTCTCCCGGGTCGACATCGAGCGGGGCGGTCCGACGTACACCATCGACACGCTCCGCGACCTGACCGATGTGCTCGCCGACGCCGACCTGTACTTCATCACCGGCGCCGACGCTCTGATGGAGATCTTCACGTGGCGTGACGCATCGGAGCTGTTCGAGCTCGCCCACTTCGTGGGGTGTACCCGTCCCGGCTTCGAGATGGACCTCTCCACGCTCGAGGGCATACCGCTCGACAAGGTCACGATCGTGGAGATCCCGGCGCTCGCCATCTCATCGACGGACTGTCGTGACCGTGTCGCCGCGGGGGAGCCCGTGTGGTACCTCGTCCCCGACGGGGTGGTGCAGTACATCGGCAAGCACGCCCTCTACCGTCCCGACCGGCCCCAACCCAGGCAAGGACTCACGTGACCGCCACCGACCGCGCCCTCGAGCTCGTCCACACCGCCGCGAAGGCTGCCTCGGACAAGCTCGCCGAGAACATCGTCGCGTTCGACGTCTCCGAGCAGCTGGTCATCACCGACGCGTTCCTGCTCTGCTCGGCCGCGAACGACCGCCAGGTCAAGGCGATCGTCGACGAGGTCGAGGACAGGTTGCGCGAGATCGGCGCCAAGCCGGTACGCCGGGAGGGCGAGCGTGACGGACGCTGGGTCCTCATCGACTACGCCGACATCGTCGTGCACGTCCAGCACGAGGAGGAGCGTTCCTTCTACGCCCTCGAGCGGCTGTGGCGGGACTGCCCGGTCATCGAGCTTCCGGAGTCGATCACCTCCGGCCGCGGCGAGTGAGCCGCCGCCTGCTGCTGCTGCGACACGGCCGCACCGCCTGGAACGAGTCCGGCCGGGCGCAGGGGCATGCCGACATCGAGCTCGACGGCACAGGACACGTTCAGGCGGCGGCCGCCGCCCACCACATCGCCGCCCTGGGGCCGAGCGCGCTCTGGGCCTCCGACCTCGCCCGGGCCCGACAGACCGCGGACCACCTCGTGACGGCCTCCGGGCTTCCCGTCTCCTGCGACGCGCGGCTGCGCGAGTTCGACGTGGGGGAGCGCCAGGGACTGACCCTCGACGAGTTCGCCGAGCGTCACCCCGACGAGTACGCAGCCTGGGTCAAGGGCGACGGCCTGCTTCCAGTGAAGGGCGGGGAGACCGCCGAGGACGTGGAACGTCGGATGGTTCCGGCCCTGCGCGAGTGCCTCGACTCCCTCGACCCTGCCCGGACGGGAGTGGTCGTGACCCACGGCGCCGCGATGAAGGTCGCGGTCGCCGGGCTGCTCGGCTGGCCCCAGGGCCTGACCTCGTCGCTGAAAGGGGTCGACAACTGTGCGTGGCTGGTCCTCGAGGAGATCGAGCACGGTGGGCGCCTCAGACTTGCGGCGTACAACCAGAAGGCGCCACGCGAGCGGTCGTCGTGAGGGAGGATGAGGACATGAACGCGAGCCTGCCCGAGGTCACCAAGCACGTGCGCCCCGAGGGCGGTGTGGTCGTGGGCGACGACGGCTCCGAGGGGGCCGCGCGAGCCGTGCGGTACGCCCTCGAGGAGGCCCGTCGTCGCGGGGTCACGCTCCACGTGCTCCGGGCCTGGTCGATCATGAGCACCTCCCGGCCGGCTGATGTCCCGCCCGGGTTCGCGGCCTCCCTCGCGGAGTACGAAGCGGCCGCCTTGGCCGAGGAGAAGGCACGCATCGACCACCTGCTCGGTGAGCACGTCGACGTGCCGGTCGAGGTCCACTGCGTGCACAGCCCGGCGGCCCAAGCGCTGCTGGCTGCCTCCGAGACCGCCGACGTCATCGTGGTGGGGTCGCGTGGCCTCGGCGGCTTCCGCTCTCTCGTCCTCGGCTCGGTCGCGGAGCAGTGCATCCGGCACGCCTCGGGCCCGGTCGTCGTGGTCCGCCAAGGCGTCTGAGCGGCGCGACGAAGCGGCGTGTTCCGGGTCACGGCGACCCGCGTTGCCCCCGATTTCGCATCCGACCAGGGGGTTGGCTAAGATTCCCGAGTTGCTTCGAGGCCGACAGGCTCGAACGGCGGGGCTGTGGCGCAGTTGGTAGCGCACCTCCATGGCATGGAGGGGGTCAGGGGTTCGAGTCCCCTCAGCTCCACGTCGTCCAGGTGGACCTGGAACACCGACGTAGCGAAGCTCCCCCGCGTTGAGCGGGGGAGCTTCTGCGTTTCCGGGGGCTCTTGGATCGGCGCCGATGTTCTCGACTGTCTGGCGCGGGCGCCTCAGGTGTCGGCGTCGCGGTGCAGCCAGGCCAGGAGGTCCGGCGGGGCCAGCTCGGCCGCCCGGGCGTGGTAGCGCGCCAGGTCGTCGGCGGTCAGCAGGTCCCGCCCTGAGCCCGAGGAGCCTCTCCGGAAGAACGCCTGGTGGCTTCTCAGCACACCCGCCGGGTCGGGGACGACTAGGTCGGCCCGTGACCGCATCGACCGGAAGGAAGCCGCCTCGACGAGCTGAGGCCACACCTTGTCCGGCACGTCGATCTCCAACCGGAGGGCGATCGCGCGCATCTGCCCTGCAAGGTCGCGGCGCAGGTCGTCGTAGTGGAGCAGGACCACGTTGCTTTCCTCGCGCCGTTGCCAGGCGTCGGTGAGGTGCCGCATGACCCCGGGCAGCGAGTCGAGCTCCTCGCGGGGGTCGGGATCCGCCTCGATCCAGGAGCGTAGCCACTCTTCCACAGGAGGCCGAGACGGGCGGTTGCGCGCCGGCACACCGGTGAGCTCGGCCAGTCGCTGCCGGTCGATGTTGCCGGACTGGTGGTAGAGGGAGACCGCCGAGTCGAGGGGATGCCGGCCGACGACGAGGTAGCTCACGCCGGGCCGCACCGGGAGGCCGTCCAGGGGCGTGTGGGTCTTGATGAACCGCCGGTGCCGCTGGGCCTCGAGCGCCGCGAACACCTCGGCCTGGGGTCCCACGAGCCAGTCCAGCCACGGAGAGAGCTGCGACAGAGGAGCAGGCAGGTCCGGGGTCCGGAACACCAGCACGGCGCAGATCATCTGGACCCAGGTCGTGCCGCTCTTGGAGCGGGTGCTGATGACGATGTCGTCGTCGCGGAAGGCGAAGTCCATCCACCGGGCGCTGTCCTCGTCGGCCGAGCGGTAGCGGTGCGGCAGGTCGGGCACGTGGGCGAATGTACAACGGGGTGCGGTGTCGGGCCCTGTCCCTGTCCTCGTCACCCACCGCAACCAGCGGACGCTGCCGTGCGGTCCGACGCAGTCGTGCCTGAACACGGGGCAGCAGAAGCCGGTTTCCGGCTCGCTTTGCACCCTGCAGGGACTACGCTCGCAAGGTGACGATCTCGGCCGCGACGGTGCGGGCATTCCTCGTCGGGGCCCTGCTCGCCCTGGGCCTGGTGGTCACCTCCTGCGCGACCTCGTCCGAGGCCGACGGGAAGGTCACGGTCGTGCGCCCCCAGGAGGCGGTCGCCCTCGTCGAGTCCGGTGAGTACGAGGTGCTCGACCTGCGGTCGCCGGTGGCGTTCGAAGCCGCTCACGCCGTAGGCGCGGTGAACGTTCCGTTCAACGACGGCGAGTTCGCCGAGGAGCTGTTCGACCTCGACCCCGACGAGCACTACCTGGTCTACGCACGCCGTCCGGCGGAGGCCGCCGACGCGGCGGACCGCATGGTGGCGCTGGGCTTCTCCTACGTCGTGGACGCCGGGGCCTTCGGCCTGCTCGCGATCGCCGGTGCCGAGGTGGAGTGAGGCGATCAGGCGAACGGGTCGGGACGACCGCCGGGAATCTCGGCGAGGAGGGTCCGCCCCTCGGCGAGGTACTTGTGCTCGACGAGCACCTCGTAGCGCGTGGCCACCACCTGCTGGATCGAGGTGAAGTCACGCCGGCCCTGGGTGGCGGCGTACCCGACCAGCGCCCAGATCACGCCGAAGAGCACGCCGAACAGCCCCGTGGACAAGATGATCGTCAGCGTCTCGCCGGTGCCGAAGAGCGAGAAGATCAGGCCCACGAACAGGCCGAGCCACAGCCCCGAGAGCGCACCACCCAACGCGACCCGACCCGTGGTGAGTCGTCCCGTCACGCGCTCGACCTGCTTCAGGTCGGTACCGACGATCATGCAGTTCTCCACCGGGAAGCCGCGGTCGGAGAGGTGGTCGACGGCCCGCTGGGCAGCCGCGTAGTCGTCGTACACCCCCAGCGACTGCGGGAACTGGAGGTTCAGTGCCGCGCGGGCGGCACGCATGCCGGCTGGGTTGCTCATGTCTCCATTCTCTCCTCGGACGTACGCCGCACAAAGGGTCGGGCCTCGACGGGCTCGAACGGCGGGGCCGTGGCCCGACCGGCGGACCGCGGCTCGACAGGCCACGAGGGACAGACGTAGCGTTCCGGGCATGACGGGGACCCAGGAGGAGCGGCTCACGGAAGGGCTCGGGTCGGTGACGACCCTCGAGCGCCGGGACGTGCCGATCATGTACACCGATGTGGCCTTCGACGTGGAGGCGATCCAGGCCGGCTGGCCGGAGTTCGAGTCGCGCTTCACCTCGCTGCGCGGGCGCAAGATGATGGCGGTCGTCTTCCCGGAGAAGGGGATCTACCGGCTCGCGGCGCTGATGCGCGACGAGGACGACCCCGACGCGCTCGAGCTGAGGATGGGCGTGCTGCCCGGCGGTCCCTACCTCCGGCTCTCCCTGCACGACGACGTCCGCAGCGTGCACCGCGATATCGGCCTGGCGTTCGAGGAGCTCCGCGGGCTGGGGGAGTACGACGCGCGGCGGCCGTGCATCGAGGTGTACCAGTCGCCGCAGGACGTCGACTGCTTCCTGCCGGTGACCGGCTGAGGGCTCAGCTGCCCTCGGGCCGC
>DATHVS010000247.1:0-3185 GCA_035461195.1 Nocardioidaceae bacterium | reverse complement strand
CGCGCCGTCGTGCGGTCGGCCGACAGACCGAGGAGACGCCGGTCCGTCGGGCTGGCCAACGGGTTCATCGTGCTCGGATACCGGCTTCTCCCCCGCGTCTACGACTGGCTGGTGGGCCCGCTTGCCCGCCTCGGGGCGTTCACCCGCGACACCCGGGCCCCCACGGACGGGAACGTGTTCACGCCGCTGCGACCGCCGGTCGACGACGATCAGCGCCCGCGTGCTCCCAGGGCAGGCTCGGGGGACGGATCGCACCTGTAGAGCCTGTTCGGGGGACGCCCCTCAGCGGAGGTCCGATGGCCGCAGGTCCGCGCCGGGAACTCGTCCGGGTGTCGGCGATCGTCCTCGCCGCCGGGCTCGCGCTGACGCTCGCGGGCGTGCAGCATCCCTGTCCGAACGGCCGTTCGCTGACGCCGTGTCGTTCTCGCTGTCAATTTTCGTGTCGCTGCACATCTGCGAACTCTGAAGCCAGTCGAGGACCGCCGGCAGCTTCTGGCACTCGGCGATCGCCTCCGCCACGTCTTGAGCCCGGTACTCCTGGATTGCGCCAAGCTCGGGCCGAGCGAGGAATCTCGCGGCAAGGTGCGCCAGGGGACCGGACCAAGGGTCCGGCGTGCTAGCCGGGAGCCAACGGACGGCCGCCCTCCTGGATCGCAGGTCGGACGTCCCCTCCCCCACTCCCCCACCTGAGGGCCGAACGACCGTTCGCTGACATCTGCTGTCGCATCGCTGTCGTCGTCACTGTCAGTTTCGTGTCGCTGCACATCTGTCAGTCGAGAACGACAGCGGTGTCAGTGACATGCGACAGCGTCTGTGTGGAGCCGTCGTGGGGCTCCCTCGGTTGGGCCGGTTGCGTTGGGGTCGCCGACCGCATGTTCTCACCTGTTTCTCAGGCTTCTCTCATGTTGGGCCCAGGGTGGTCGGGCCAAATGGGTCGGATGCGCCCGCCCACGCCCACCACAGCTGTCCCGCCGCCCGACCGGGTCGCGCACCGCTGGCTCCACCTCCATCCACGTGTCACCGGGTCCGGCCCGTGCGGGTGATGGTGGTCGACGACGACCCGGCGCTTCTCGCTGCGGTCGGGCGCGCGCTCAGACTCGATGGCCACGAGGTGCGCCAGGCAGCAGACGGAGCCCTCGCCCTCGAGGCGCTCACGTATTTCGCCGCCGATCTGATCGTGCTCGACGTGATGATGCCCACGCTCGACGGCCTCGGGCTCCTCGCCCATCTCCGGAGCAACGGCGACCGTGTGCCCGTCCTGCTGCTGACGGCGCGTGACGAGGTGCGTGACAAGGTCGACGGCCTCGACACCGGCGCGGACGACTACCTGACCAAGCCCTTCGCCCTGGACGAGCTGCTGGCCAGGGTCCGGAGCCTGCTCCGGCGTGCTCATGTCGACTCCGAGAGCCAGCAACTGCTCTCGTTCGAGGATCTCACGGTCGACGTCGCCACCCGCGAGGTGCACCGTGGCACCCGGCTCCTCGAGCTGACGAGGACTGAGTTCGCACTCTTGGAGCTGCTTGTGCGCAACCCCCGCATCGTGTTGCGCCGCGAGGTCCTCTTCGAGCGCGTGTGGGGGTACGACCTCGACCTGGCGTCGAACTCCCTCGACGTCTACATCGGCTACCTGCGGCGCAAGACGGAGGCGGCGGGCGAGCCGCGACTGATCCACACGGTCCGGGGTGTCGGGTACGTGCTGAAGCGGCGATGACCCTCCGCAGCCGCGTCACGGTGGCGGCCGGTGTGGCCGTGGCCATCGCCATCGCCGTCGCCTCGCTGGCGGCCTGGTTGGTGGTGCGCGCCCAGATGTATCGCGAGATCGACGATGCCCTCGAGTCACAGGCGACGGCCATGGAGGACCGGCAGGGTCCGCCGCCGGGCCCGGCGGTCCCGCAACCGTCCGACGACACGTCTGACCTCTTCACCGACTCGTACCTGCAGGTGTTGGACGACGACGGCGATGTCGTGTCGTCGTTCGGTGATCGCGAGCTGCCGGTGGGGGCAGAAGAACAGGCCGTCGCGACCGGCGCCCCGAGCTCAGCGTTCAGCACCGTGTCGGCGAACGGCGTGTCGGTGCGCGTCTACACGGCAGCGACGCAGGAAGGTGCCGTCCAGTTCGGCCGTTCGTTGGCGGAGGTGGAGGGCACGCTCTCCCGGCTCGCAATGGCACTGGCCGTCGTGGCGGTGGCCGGCATAGGGCTGGCCGCCGTCCTGGGCCGGGCGACCGCGGCGGCGGCGACGGCTCCGGTGCAGCGGCTGTCCCGGGCGGCCGAGACCGTGGCCAGGACGGGCAACACCTCCCATCCCATCGAGGTGCATGGTGACGATGAGCTGGGACGACTGGCCCGGTCGTTCAACTCGATGCTGGCCGCACTCGGCGCCTCGATCCGCCGCCAGCGCGAGCTCGTAGCCGATGCCTCGCACGAGCTGCGGACCCCGGTTGCCAGCATCCGGACGAACGTCGAGGTCCTCAAGCGATCCGGTGGTGGCCTGCCGGACGAGGAACGGTCCGAGATCCTCGCCGAGGTGGTCGCCACGACCGAGGAGATGTCCCTCCTCATCGCCGACCTGCTCGAAGTCGCCCGGCACGAGGAGACCAGCGGCCCGGCGGAGTGGTTCCGACTCGACCGTGAGGTGCTGGCGGCGGTCGAGCAAGCCCGCCAGATGCATCCGACCGTGACCGTCACGTTGGACGCGGAGCAGAGCACCGTCGTGGGCACCGCGCCGCGCGTGCGCCGTGCCGTCCTCAACCTGGTGGACAACGCCGCGAAGTGGAGCGCACCGGGACAGTGCGTAAACGTGACGGTGCACGGCACGACCGTGACGGTGCGGGACCACGGCCCCGGCATACCTCCTGACGAGCTCGACCGGGTGTTCGACCGGTTCTATCGATCAGCCGGGGCCCGCGGTCGCCCGGGCTCGGGGCTCGGGCTGTCGATCGTGCGGCAGGTGGCCGAGGACCATGGCGGAACCGTCGAGGCGACGAACACCGATGGCGGGGCTCTGTTCACGTTGCGGCTCCCTCGCCTGGGATCACCACTGGCGGGCGGCTTCAGGCTTTCTTCATCTTTCTCTGCGGCTCGTCTCATGGAGGCTCCGCACCCTCCGACTGCTCGATCCCCGGCTGCGTGGGACGAGCACGGAGGAGACCGACACATGAGCTCGACGACATCCGACCGACCTGA
>DATHVS010000246.1:0-20896 GCA_035461195.1 Nocardioidaceae bacterium | reverse complement strand
GCGCCACCTTGCGACGCAAGGGCCACGCGGAGACGGCCAAAGTGGACTCTGCGCCGTGATCGGCTGGGCGCTTGGCGTTCATCGGTCACCCAAGGCTCTCGAGACGGACGCCACCGAAAGGCGACGCGAGCGGTCATTTCGTACAAAGTAGGGTGAGCGACGCCACAGTTCAGCCGAATCCTGACAACTAGCCCCAACGGGCGGTAGACCGGCCACCCATCTAGGCAGGGGTCCTTATATCGACGCATTCCCTATCGAACCCCTTGTGAGACGAATATCAGCAAATCGCCCCGAATAGTGCGAAGCATGAATACCGTGACCGGGAGTCAGTTCATACACCTCGGGGGACGGTCATGTCGCGACGCTGGGCGGTACTCGGCCTGGTTCTGCTGCTCAGCTCGATCGGCACGCACGCCGTCGCCGACAGCGTCCGGGTTCCCGACCCCCGCGAGCCCATCGGCGCCCACGACATCCGCCAGCTCGTCGTCGACAACACCGGGGACCGGGTCGGCGCCACCGTGGTGCACCGCGGCTCACGTTGGCAGGGCCGTGTCCGCCTGACCTTCGACGTCTCCGGCACTCCGGCTCCTGAGTACGTCGCGGTCGTCAAGCACGCCCGGCCCCTCGTCGCGGTCTTCCGGCGCGCGGACGGCCGTCCCTGGCGCTGCGCGAGCCGAACCGCGGCATCGAGGCCGGCCGGAGAGCGAACGTTGCTGCGCGCCCACCGGAAGTGCTTCCAGGGGGCGGAACGCCTGAGGGTGCGCGCCACCGTGCTCAGTCAGGGTCGCCCCAAGGACACCGCGGTCAGCGGCCCCGTCCTCCAGCAGAGCCGCCCGAACGTCTTGTCCATCATGGTCGACGACATGCGGGCAGACGAGCTGCGCTACATGCCCTGGACCCGTCGCCTCATCGCCAACCAGGGCGTCAACTTCCGCAACTCCTTCGCGCCTTTCCCGCTCTGCTGCCCCGCCAGAGCCTCCGCACTCACCGGCCGCTACACCCACAACCACCAGGTCTACGGGGTGTTCGAGCCCTACGGGTTCCCGTCCTTCGATGACCGCTCCACCCTGGCGACCTGGCTGCGCAAGGACGGTTACGCGACCGTCTACCTCGGCAAGTACCTCAACGGCTACGGGTGGATGCCCGAGCCTGGCAAGAGCTCGGGGCTGTCCAGCCAGTACGTGCCGCCAGGGTGGGCCGAGTGGCGGGCATCGGTCGACGGGGGTGACTTCCTCCCCCGCGACCACCCTCTCTGGGGCAGCACCTACCACTTCTTCAACACCACACTCAACGCCAACGGCGACGGATACGAGAACTACCGGGGCAAGTACCAGTCCCGGGTCTACGGCCGCCTTTCCGAGGAGATCATCCGTCGGCGAGCCGCCTCGGACCGGCCGTTCTTCCTCCACGTTTCGTACACCGCTCCGCACAACGGTGGCCCGGAAGAACCTGACGACCCGGGCACCGTGCTGCGTGACGACGGTGTCGGAGTTCGCTACGGGACCCCGGCCAGGCCCGCGGACGTGCGCGGCATGTTCGACGACGTCATCAAGGCACCTCCAGGAGCGACCTGGGCCGACTCGCCACACATCACGGACAAGCCGGCTTACCTGGCCGACCAGGTCCCCATCAATGCGGCTGAGTGGGACGCCATCTTGAACCTCACCCGTCAGCGCGCCGAGTCCCTCTTCGTGGTCGACCAGGCGATCCGGCGGACGATCAACGCACTGGCTGCCACCGGCGAGCTGGAGGAGACGCTGATCACCTTCACCTCGGACAACGGCTACTTCCTCGGTGAGCAGATGAGGCGCCAGGGCAAGACCCTCCCCCACGACCCCTCACTGCGTGTGCCCTTCCTGATGCGCGGACCGGGCATTCCCGCAGGCGAGGACCGGTTCGACCCGGTCACCTCGATCGACTACGCACCCACCGTCCTCGGGCTCGCGGGAGCTGCCGCGAGAGCCCCGATGGACGGCCAGTCCCTACTACCGGTCGCGCGTCGCGGCGACCGGGGATGGACCCGAGCCGTGCTGACCGAGACCGGCCCCCTGTCTCGCTACACCCGCCTCACGGACGAGACCGGCGTACCTGTTGCCGACGGTCACCCGGACCAGGACCGCCGTTGGGCGATCGGCATCCGCACCGACAGGTACCTCTACGTCGACATCGCTCCGCGGACAGGCGAGGAGCACGGCGAGGAGGAGCTGTACGACCTGGCCACGGATCCTGACCAACGCAACAACCTGGCCTACCGGACTGCGGACAACGGCTACGGCGACGTGCTCGACCTGCTGCGGGATGAGCTCCACCGGATGCGGGCGTGTGACGGCAAGCAGTGCTCGGCTCCCATGGTACCGGAGCTGTGGGCGGCCCCGGGCGAGTCGGTCCTGGACCGGAGGCCGTGAACGCACAGGTGTACCCCGCGGGCACGACCGCCGTCCGCCCGAGACATCTGCAGCCGCCGGCGACCGGCGCCCTCGACCTCACCCGCCGACGGGTCGACGAGTGATCAGGTGCACGGCCGGGCTCTTGACGGAGGCCACGACCGACGAGCCGGCACGCAGGTCGAGCTCCTCGAGCGCCGGGCGGGTGATGTAGGCAGTCAGGCGGAAACCTGCATCGAGCTCGACCCGGACGAGCGCCCGCTCGACGGCAACGCCGGTCACTTGGGCAGGGAGCTGGTTGCGGGGACTGCGATGGCTCCCCTCCGGCGCCGGCAGCTCCAGCGCGACATCCTCCGCTCGGATGCACACCAGGACCTCGTCGCCTGCCCGGTGCGAGTCGGCAGGGCTCTGCGTGGCAAGCGCGGTCAGCCTCCGGTGCCCGACCCTGACGTGCACGAGCTCGCCGTCGCTGTCGGTGACGACCCCGGGGGTTGCCGTCTCGATGCCCACGATCCTGGCAACGTCCGCGTGGGCCGGCCGGTCGAACACCTCCGCGGGCGGTCCGACCTGGCGGACCGTCCCGTCGACGAGGACGACGACCTGGTCGGCCAGCGCGAGTGCCTCGTCACGGTCATGGGTGACGATCACGGCGGGCACGCGGGACCGCTCCAGCAGCAGCCGCAGCTCGGTCCGCAACCTGAGCCTGGTCGGTGTGTCGAGCGCCGAGAGCGGCTCGTCGAGAAGCAGGAGCCTCGGCTGCGAGGCGAGGGCGCGGGCCAGGGCGACCCGTTGCGCCTCGCCGCCGGACAGCTGCTGGACGGAGCGGCCCGAGCACGCGAGTACGTCGGCGGCCTCCAGCGCCTCGCGCACCCGGCGGCGCCTCTCCTCCGCAGGCAGCCGTGGCAGCCCGTAGGCGACGTTGGCCTCGACGTCGAGGTGCGGGAAGAGCGCATGGTCCTGGAAGAGGTAGCCCACGTGTCGTTGGCGGGCGGGGACAGGCTTGCGGCGCCCGTCGTCCCACGTGACACCGTCCATGACGACGTGACCGCCCTCGGTGCGGTCGAGGCCGGCGATGCACCGCAGGACTGTGGTCTTGCCAGAGCCCGAGGGACCGAAGAGAACGGTGATGGTCCTCTCGCGCAGGGGCAGGGCGAAACGTGCGTCGACCGTGTGGCGGCGTACGTGCACATCGAGAGTGCCCGGATCCGGGGCCCGGTCTGCGGTGCTCACGGCCGCACCCAGCTTCGCACCCGATAGCGCTGCAGGGCGTACGTCGCGGAGAGCACGACGAGGGAGAAGACGAGGAGCACGGCGCTGGTCCGCCCCGCCGTCGCGTAGTCGAACGCCTGGACCGAGTCGTAGACCGAGACCGAGACTGTGCGCGTCTCACCTGGGATGTTGCCACCGACCATCAGGACGACCCCGAACTCCCCCACGGTGTGGGCGAAGGTGAGCACCGCCGCTGTCGCGAGGCCGGCCCGGGACAGCGGTAGGACCACCTTGAGCAGGGTGGCGGCGCGGCCTCGGCCCAGCACGTCCGAGGCCTCGAGCAGCCGCTGCGGCACTCCGTGGAAGGCGGCGAGCAGCGGCTGCACGGCGAACGGGAGGGAGTAGAGAACCGAGGCGATCAGAAGCCCGGTGAACGTGAACGCCAGTGTCGAACCGGTCATGTCCTGCCACCAGCGCCCGAAGGGGCTGCGCGTGCCGAGGGCGACGAGAACGTAGTAGCCCAGCACGGTGGGCGGGAGCACCAGTGGCAGCGCGACCACAGCCTCGACGAGGACCGGCCACCGCCGTCTGGTGAACGCCAGCCAGCCCGCGAGCGGGACCGCCACGACCAGCAGGATGGCCGTGGTCGCAAGCGCCAGCCGCACGCTCACCCCGATCGCCTCCCAGTCCACGGGCTACTCCCCCGGCAGCGAGAAGCCGTAGCGAGCGAGGATCTCCACGCCCGCCTCGCCCAGGAGGACGTCTCGCACGGTCCTGGCAGCATCGACGTCACGAGCTCCGGCCAGCACGACTCCGCCCTGGTCGAGCCGGGGGTAGAGGTCCAGCGGGAGCTCGTGCCACCGGCCCACGTTCCGCACCGGGGCGGCGAGGACCAGGGAGAGCGCGACGATGCCCGCGTCGGCGTTCCCGGACTGGACGAACTCAGCCGCCTGCGCGACGTTCTCCCCCAGGACCAGCTTCGGTCGGACCTCCTCGTACACCTCCTCGGTCATCAGCGCCGCCACCGCGGCCTCGCCGTAGGGAGCGTGCTCGGGGTTGGCGATGGAGACCCGGCGCAGCCTCGGGTCGGTCAGCACGCGCAGCCCGTCCTCGGGGTCCACCGGGGACGAGTCGGGCACCCAGAGCACCAGTCTCCCGATGGCATACGGGAACAGGTCGGCCTCCGTGGCCTTCCCGCTTTCGACAAGTGCCCGGGGATAGCTGAGGTCCGCGGAGAGGTACAGGTCGAACGGCGCGCCGTTCTCGATCTGCTGGAGGAAGGTGCCGGAGGAGCCGTACACCGGGTCGACGTCGATGCCGGGATGCTCGGTCTCCACGAGCTCGACCACCTCGTCGAGCGCGAACTTCAGGTCTGCCGCTGCGGCGACGCGCACCGTTGTCTCCTCCGCCCCGCGTCCGGAGCCATCCGGCCTCGCTCCACCCGTGCCGCACGCCCCCACCGCGACCAGGGCCAGCACGACCCCCGCAGCGGCGCGGCGAGGCAGGCGGACTCTCATGCCCTCGTCCTGACCGGATCGACCGGCTCGACGATGACGGTCGTGGACTTGACGACGGCAGCAGCCAGGGAACCCGGCTCCAGCCCGAGCTCGTCGGCCGCCTCCCTGGTCATCAGCGAGACCAGCCGGAAGGGCCCGGCCTGAATCTCGACCTGAGCCACGAGGCCATCCCGCCGGACGTCTGTCACGATCCCGGTCATCCGGTTGCGCGCCGAGGTCTGCGTCCTGGTGGGGTCCTCGTCACGACGCTCCCGGACGAACGCCGCGAGCTCCTCGCCGGCGATGATCATGGGCCCCCCGCCGCGACTCTCAGCGGCCAGGCGACCCTGGTCCACCCAGCGTCGCACCGTGTCGTCACTCACACGCAGGATCGCGGCAGCTTCACTGATTCTCAGTTGCGTCACAACAGCGGACCCTACACCGTAAGTCCGGCTCAAGAACTCATCCTGCTCCGCAGATGCGGCGTGCCCGAAGAAGCACCCGAGGCCTGTGACGCCTCAGTGGCGGTGGATCCGACACTGTCCCGTCCCGAGGCGCACGGCCGGCTGGCCCACCCCCCAGGCCCGACCGGTCAGGCGCTGCGGTCGAGGCACACCTTCGGCAGGTCGAACCACCGCAGGTGCTCGAAGTCGTCGCTCACCTCCCCGGGCAGGGCCGCGAGGTCGGCCGGCTCGGTGGCGGCCAGCAGCGCCGCCCCCTCCTTCAGGTACGTCGCGAGCTCGGACTCGGGCGCGGTGTCGTCGTGCCGTGGATAGCGCATCTCCCCGTCGGGTCCGTAGCCGATCTGCCCGAGGCGCAGCGGAGGCTCCACGTGCCCGCGCCGGTGCACCCAGATCCCCCGAGCGACGTCGAAGCGGTACTCCCCCAGCATCCGCCACCCGTCGCGTGCTACCAAGCGGACGGCCTCGACGACGTAGTCGAAGACCGCCTCGTAGATGAAGTAGTTGAAGTTGATCCGCACCCAGCCCGGCTTGATCCCCTCGCAGCCGTGGGTGATCTCCCGCTCGAACTCGTGGGAGCGCTCGATGTCGATGCCGAGCAGCCGGTGCCCGTAAGGACCCGCGCACGAGCAACCGCCCCGCGACTGGATCCCGAACAGGTCGTTGAGCAGCGCGACCACGAAGTTGTGGTGGAGGTACTTCCCGCTGGGTGCGCGCACCACGAAGGAGACGATGGACAGACGCTCGGCGTCGACGTTGCCGAGGATCTCGATCGACGGCTCGTCCTGCCAGCGGGTGAGCGCACGTCGCAGGTAGCTCTCCTCGTGCTCGCGGATAACGTCGATGCCCACTGCCTCCTTGAGCTGGAAGACCAGCCCCGCCCGGATCGACTCGACGATCGCCGGCGTGCCGCCCTCCTCGCGCTGGGCCGGGTCGGTGAGGTAATGGTGGTCGTCGGCGTTGACGTAGGCCACGGTCCCTCCCCCCGGCACGTCGGGGACGCGGTTCGTGAGGAGCTCTCGGCGTACGACGAGGACGCCGGGTGTGCTGGGTCCGCCGATGAACTTGTGGGGGCTGAGGAACACCGCGTCCTTGTAGGCCAGCGGATCCTGACCCTCCCGGGCGTACATCTCGATGTCGACGTACGGGCCCGCGGCGGCGAAGTCCCAGAACGACAGCGCGCCGTGACGGTGCAGAAGCGCTGCAGTGCCGTGGGTGTCGCTGAGGATGCCGGTCACGTTGCTCGCCGCGGAGAACGACCCGATCTTCAACGGCCGCTCGGCATGGCGGACCAGCTCGGCCTCGAGCCGGTCGAGGTCGATGTGGCCGTCGGCGTCGGCCGGGATGGGCACGACGTCGGCGATGGACTCCCGCCACGGCAGCTCGTTGGAGTGGTGCTCATAAGGGCCGATGAAGACGACGGGACGACGCTCGGCGGGGATGGCCTCGGAGAGGTGGTACTCGTCCTCGAGCGTGCCCGGGATCCGCAGACCGAGGATGCCGATCAGCTTGTCGATCGCGCCGGTGCACCCGGACCCGGCGAAGATCACCACGGTCTCGTCGTCACCCCCCACGGCGTCGTGGATGATCGCGCGTGCGTCCTCGCGCAGCCGGGTGGTCTGGAGACCAGTGCCGCTGGACTCGGTGTGGGTGTTGGCGTAGCGCGGCAGCACCTCGCAGCGGATGAAGTCCTCGAGGAAGGACAGCGCACGCCCGGAGGCCGTGTAGTCGGCGTAGGTCACCCGTCTCGGACCGAACGGCCCCACCATGACCTGGTCGTCGCCGATGACGGCATCCCTGATCCGTCGCAGGAGGGGCGTCTCGACGGGTCCGGCGGCGTCCATGGGGGGAGCATAGTCCTCGCTCATCGGGACCCCCAGGGGACGAACGACCCTTCCGGCGCGTCGCACGGAGTCGGACCCTGGAAGCAGAACCTGCTGGTGAAGGAGCTGCCCATGAGCACGCAAGCCGAGGTCTCCCCCGAGGTCGGCCACCCACTCCCGCCCTGGGAGAACGTGCTGGCCGTGGTGGCCCATCCCGACGACGAGTCCTTCGGACTGGGCGCCGTCGTCGGCGCCTTCACCTCACGAGGGAGCCGTGTAGCAGTCCTGTCCCTGACCGAGGGCGAGACCTCCACCCTGGGCGCGGGCATCAACCTCGCCCGGATGCGACGCGAGGAGCTGACTGCCGCCTCGGAGCGGCTCGGCGTCTCCGAGGCTGTGCTCCACCACCACCCCGACGGCGCTCTTCGCTCGGTCTGCCGTCACGTGCTCGCCGGCGAGGTCGTCGACGAGGTGGGGGCGGTGCACGCCGACGGCCTGCTGGTCTTCGACACCTCGGGGGTCACCGGCCACCCCGACCACGTGGCCGCCACGTCGGCGGCGCTGCTCGCTGCGGACGTCCTCGGCCTGCCGGTGCTCGCCTGGACGATCCCACGCTCGGTGGCGGAGCAGCTCAACGAGGAGCTCGGCGGCTCGTTCAGCGGGAGCGCGCCCGAGGACATCGACCTCACCCTCACCGTCGACAGGACCCGTCAGGTCGCGGCCAGCCACGCGCACCACACGCAGGCGGTGCCGTCCAGCCCCCTGTGGCGCCGGCTCGAGCTGCTCGGTGACTCCGAGCACCTCCGCTGGCTGCGCCGTCCGGCAACACACGGGGGCGAGACCGACTGAGGGTTCACTCCTCGTCGCTGGTCATGTCCTCGTCGTGCGTGCCGGGACGAGGCGCCCACGGCAGCTCCTCGGATGGGCGTACGACGATCAGGCGGTCGCCCCGGGCCAGCTGGGTGACCACCGGCTCGAAGTAGCGGTGCACCCGGCCGTCACGCACCACCGCGATCACCTGGTCGGGCAGCTGCTGGGGCTGCTTGCCGACCTCGGGCACGAGCAGCTCGCGCTCGGCCACCTCGAGCCCCTGTCCGTAGTTGAGCAGGTCCTCCATGACCGAGCCGAGCTCGGGGCTCAGCGTGGACAGGCCCAGCAGCCGGCCCACGGCGTCGGAGGAGGTGATCACCGAGTCGGCTCCGGACTGGCGGACCAGCGGCACGTTGTCCTGCTCGCGGACGGCGGCGACGACGTACGTGTCCGGGTTCAGCTGGCGGACGTTGAGCGCGCACAGCACCGTCGAGTCGTCACGGTTGGTGGTGATGATGACCTGACGCGCGCGCTGCACATGGGCACGCCGCAGGACCTCACGCCGTGTCGCGTCGCCGGTGACCACCGCGATCCCGTCGGCATGGGCATCATTGAGCGCCGCCTGGCTGGGGTCGACGATCACGATCGCCTCCTTGTCCACCCCGTTGTTCACGAGGGTCTCGACCGCGCTTCGGCCCTTGGTTCCGAAACCGATCACCACGACGTGGTCGTCCATGTGTTTCCTCCACCGGGCAACCCGGAACATCTCTCGGCCCTGGCTGGCCAGCACCTCGATGGTGGTGCCGATTAGCAGCACCAGGAACGCCACCCGCAGCGGCGTGATGACGAGGACGTTCACCAGGCGCGCCTCGGTGGTCACCGGCGAGATGTCCCCGTACCCGGTGGTGCTCAAGGAGACCGTGGTGTAGTACATCGCGTCGATGAAGTCGACCTCGCCGTCGACGCTGTCGGTGTAGCCGTCGCGGTCGAGGTAGACGATCATCACCGTCAGCGCCAGCACGCCGAAGGCCATCGCCATGCGTCTGCCGAGCTCCCACCACGGCGACCGTTCGATCTCGGGCAGGCGCACCCGCGGAAGCGCGGACTCGAGGTCGGACTGGTCAGGCACGATCAGAATGTACGGGACGCGAGCGCTCGAACGCGGGACCTAGCGCACCACGTCGCCGTAGATCACCGTGAACGGGCCGTCCTCCCGCGCCTCCCCCGGAGGGGGACGATCGACCACGACGGAGACGAACCGGAACTCGTCACCGGGCTCCGGCAGGGTGTTGTCACCCACGCTTCTCCGCCACGTGCCGCACAGCAGGCCGTCCTCCTCCGGCTCGCCCTCCTGGTCGGCCACCGACTCGCCCCTCAGGCACAGCTGCCCGTTCTGCTGGTCGTAGCTCTCCACGAGCGCGGTGGTGCGGCTCGGGGTCGAGGGTCCGGCGACGACGCCCAGGAGGTAGCCGCCGAGGATGCAGATGGCACCTCCGGCCAGGGCGACCGGTGTGGGCAGGGTGACGTTTCCCATCAGGTCCCTTCGCTGCTCGGCAGGCTCCTCCGGCAAAGCATTCCACGCACAGTCCGGACGGACGCACGAGGGTCAGGGCCGCGTGACCAGGGCTATGCCCAGACACATCTCGTCGGTGGTTCCCTCTCCCCAGACGACGTAGCGCTCGGGCTGACCCTCGAACGCCGGCAGCAGGTCGCGCAGCCCCTGGTCGTGGGTGCAGGTCACCTCGAGCTCGTCGCCGGGGACGACGTTCGCCGGACGGGCCAGGGCCCGCGTGCCCTGGTCGTCGAAGTCCCATACCGGTAGGTCGAGCAACGTCCGCGCCCCGGGCCGCCCGGGGTTGAGCTCGATGCGGATCTGGCGGCCGAGCAGGTGCATGTGCCCCGCGACGGCGCGGACAGTGGCCGGCTCCTGGACCGTACGAGTGCAGCTCTGCGACCGGCCCGGCCGGGGACCCGACCCGTCGCCGCAAAGAATCTGGAGGCCGGCCACCATCTGACCTGAGCGCGGGCCGAACCGGTCCATCACGTCGAGCACCGCGGCGTCCCGCTCGCACAGCGGACCCCGGACGCCGGGCCGGCAGGGCAGCTCCACCGGGGCCGGCAGGAGCATGGTCTCCAGCGCCTCGAGGTCACTGGAGCCCTCGGCCAGACGCAGCCGGGCGCTGCTCCGGTCCGGCTCGGTGCCGGCGAGCAGGTTGTAGTGGACCTGCATGACGATCCTCGAACCGGCCTGCAAGGGAATGCCGATGTCGTCGGCCATGACCCGTTCCCCGCCTCCGGGTGCCCAGGCGCCGAGCCACGGCGCGTCGTCGAGGCTGCCGCCGACCCGGTCGAGCCCTGACCCCCCGAAGCAGGTCCACCCCGGCCCGGGAGTCCCCGCGTCGACGCCCTCGGCCGCCTCGACCTGGTCGGGAGCCACTCGGAAGAGGATCACGTGGTGGACCACGGCCTCGTTGCCCGGCGCGACGTCCACGCCGGTCACGAACGTGTCGTCGTCGACCTCCGGGTCGAGCAGGAAGCAGCGGTAGTCGTCGCTGCTCGCACTCGGTGCCGACGGCGTGTACGCCGCGGGCATCCTCACGTCGACGATCCGCTCGCCGTCCCGGAGCGGGACCTGCTTCGCCCGTGGCTGCACCGGAGCGTGCTTGTGGGTCGTCGTGGGGTCGGCGGCGGGTGAGGTCGGCGGGGTCTCAGGCTTGGAACCGGCCTGCTCCTCGCCGGTCCCAGGAGTCGAGGAGCACGCGGCGAGCACCAAGGTCGCGGCCGCGACCCCGCACGTCCAGCGGGCTGCTCTTCCCATCCGGGAAGTCTAGGTCGCTCGGCCGGCCGGTGCGGTCTCCTCGCGCAGCCCCACCGCGTCGTGCTCCCAGAACACGTCGGGGTACACCAGCGCACCGGTCATCCACGACTCGTACGCCGCGAGGTCGACGAACTGGAAGGCGGCGGGCGGGATCCGCGTCGAGGGCGGCGTGAAGCCGTGCGACCCTCCGGGGCGGAAGCCGAGCCGGCCGTAGTAGGTCGGCGCCCCCTCCAGGAACACCAGCGGCTCCGGCCGCCCCCGCAGCAGCCCGAGGCTCCGGCGTACCAGTGCCGAACCGACCCCACACCCCTGGCGCGCAGGGTGGACCGAGAGGGGGCTCAGGACCAGCACCTCGACGAGGCGCGTCGGGGCGTCGAGCCAGCCTCGAGTGAAGGACACGTGACCCACGACGCGCCCCTCCTGCTCCGCGACGAACGAGAGGTCACGCCAGGCACCGGATCGGCGGAGACCGTCGAGGAGCTCGCCGATCGGCTCGTCCCCGAACGCTGCCGCGACCACATCGCGGGTGGCTGCGTGATCGGCGACCGTCTCGGGTCGAACAGTCGTCACAGGTCTCCTCTTCGACGCTTGCGAGCATGTCCCTCCGGGCGCGCGGCCCGGCGCGCCGAGGCCCGTTCGGCCTCCCGCCGCAGCTCGAGCCAGCTCTCGTAGCGTCGCACCGCCAGTGCACCGCTCTCGAGCGCCGCCTCGACCGCGCATCCGGGCTCGCCGTGATGGCCACAGTCGCCGAACCGGCACATCGTCGCCAGCGCCTCGACATCGGGGAAGGTGCCCGCCAGGCCACTGTCGGTGTCGACGAGCCCGACACCGCGCAGGCCGGGCGTGTCGATCACCGCGCCACCGCCCGGCAGCGGCACCAGTTCCCGGCGCACCGACGTGTGCCGGCCCCGCCCGTCCGGGCGGATCTGCTTGGTGCCGAGGACCTCCGCCCCGACGAGCGCGTTGACCAGGGAGGACTTGCCGTGCCCGGACGCGCCCACCAGGGCAAGGGTGTCTCGGCCGTCGACGACCTCACGCAGCCTGGCTATCCCAGCCCCCGTGACGGTGCTGGTGCACACCACCTCCACGCCGGGTGCGGCCGCGTGCACGTCTGCGCCGACGAACTCGGCGTCGGACACCAGATCGGTCTTCGTGAGTACGACGAGCGGCTTCGCCCCGCTCTGCCACGCGAGCGACAGCAGCCGTTCCACGCGGGCGATGGCGGGGTCGGGATGCATCGCCACGACCACGGCAACATGGTCGGCGTTCGCGCACAGCACCTGGCCGTGGGACCGCTTGTCCGGGGAGGCGCGCACGACCACGCTGGATCGGGGCAGCACCTTCTGGACGGTGTGCCGGTTGTCCGGCCAGTCCTGGACGACCACCCAGTCCCCCGCCGTGGGCGCGGCGACAGGGTCCCTGGCCACCTCGGCGAGCAGCTCGCCGGCATACCCGGCACGGAGCAGCCCCTGCTCGGTCAGCACGTCCGCCAGGCCACGGTGGACGCGCACGACGCGGCCGACCTCGGCGTCCGTGACGGCGGCACACCGGGCCATCCGCGGGTCGTAGCCGATGGACTCGAGCACCCTGGGAATGTACGTCCGGGGGGTCCCGGGCGCACCCGATTATCCGCTGCACTCCTCCCAGGGGCCCTACTCGGCCTCGGCCCCGGCTCCGGGTCGTTCCCGACGCAGGCGAGGGATGACCGCGGCCATCCGCCGGACTCGCTCGAGCCGGGCCCTGGCGGTCTCGGACCCCGGCCACACTCGGTCGAAGGCCGCGTTGACGGCGGCGCCGATGAGGACCGCGATCGACAGCAGGTAGAGCCAGAGCATCACCGCGATCGGTGCGGCCAGCGGGCCGTAGATCGAGGTGGACTCTCCCGCCGTCGAGGTCAGGATCCAGCGGAGCAGGAACGACCCGAGGACCCAGAGGAACAGCGTCAGCGCCGCCCCCGGGAGGTTGTGCCGCCAGGAGGTCCGCACCGGGACCGACACGTGGTACAGGGTGGCGAGGAAGCACACCGACAAGACCACGACAGCCGGCCAGTAGAACGCGTTGACCAGCTCGAACCGTTCGGGGACCAGGCTCTCCACCAGACTCGGGCCGGCGACCACCAACGGGATGGTGACGACACCGGTCACGAGCCCGAGGACGTAGAGGACGAACGACAGCATGCGCGTCTTGACGAGGCTGCGCTGGCCGCCCAGGCCGTACATGATCGTGATCGTGTCCACGAACACGTTGAGGGCCCTCGACCCGGACCACAGGGCGAGCACGAAGCCGATGGAGATCACGTCGTACCGGCCACCGCGAAAGACGTCGTCGAGCGTCGGCACGATGATGCTCGAGACCGTGTCCGCGGTGAAGACCTGGAGCGATGCCTCGACCACGGCGGCCCGGATCTCGGCGTTGCGCGCCTCGCTGAAGCTCCCGAACACGTAGCCGATCGACCCGACGAGAGCGAAGATCAGCGGAGGGAGCGACAGCAGCGCGAAGAACGCCGCCTCCGCCGCCAGGCCGGTGACCCGGTTCCGGTAGCAGGTGCCGACAGTCGAGACCACCAGGCGCCAGCCCGTGTCTCGTGCGAGAACCAGCTGGGACGTCTCGGAGGCCGAGCCGCTCCCCGTCTCCGCTGACATGGAACTACGGTAACGACATGGGCATCGATAATCGGGTAGCAACGAACCAGGCTCCGCCACTTGTCGGTCACAACGTCGTCCTCTCCGACCTCGCCCTGGTCGAGGCGGTGGAGCGGCACGGGTCGCGCGATGTCGTCGAGGACCTCGCCGACCTCGGCGCGACGGCCGGCAGCGAGGATGCCCGCGAGCACGGGCTGCTCGCGAACCGGTTCGGACCCGAGAGCACCCCCTTCGACCGCTACGGAAACCGGATCGACGAGGTGCGCTTCCACCCATCCTGGCACTGGCTGATGGAGCGCGGCGTCGGGTACGGGCTCCAGGCCGCCCCATGGGTCTCCGACTCCCCCCACGCCCACGTACGACGCGCGGCCGGCTTCATCGCCTGGTCCCAGACCGAGCCCGGCCACGGCTGCCCGATCTCGATGACCTACGCCGCGATCCCGGCCCTCAGGGTCGACGACGCGATCGCCAAGGAGTGGACGCCGCTGCTCGCGTCCACCTCCTACGACTTCGGCGTCCGGTCGGTGTCCGAGAAGCGTGGTGCCCTGGCGGGCATGGGCATGACGGAGAAGCAGGGCGGCTCCGACGTGCGGACCAACGTGACGGAGGCCCGGCCCACCTCCGTCGAGGGCGAGTACACCCTCCACGGGCACAAGTGGTTCACGTCCGCCCCGATGAACGACGTCTTCCTGGTCCTGGCCCAGGCGTCCGGGGGGCTCACCTGCTTCGTGGTCCCCCGGGTCCTCCCGGACGGCACGCGCAACCGGCTCGACGTCGTACGCCTCAAGGACAAGCTCGGCAACCGGTCCAACGCCTCGTCGGAGCTGGAGTTCCACGGCACCTGGGCGCAGCGGCTCGGTGACGAGGGTCGTGGGGTTCGCACGATCATCGAGATGGTTGCCGCGACCCGGCTCGACACGGTGCTCGGCTCCACGTCGCTGATGCGTCGGGCCGTCGCCGAGGCGTCCTGGCACGTGACGCACCGTTCGGCCTTCGGAGCCGTGCTGGCCGACAAGCCCCTGATGCAGAACGTGGTCGCCGACCTCGCGGTGGAGGCCGAGGCGGCCACCGCCCTGTCCATCCGGCTGGCCGCCGCAGTGGACGACGCCGACGATCCGCACGAGGCGGCCTTCCGCCGGATCGCCCTCCCGCTGTCGAAGTTCTGGGTGTGCAAGCGGACCCCCATGATGGTCGCCGAGGCGCTGGAGTGCCTCGGCGGCAACGGCTACGTCGAGGAGTCGGTCATGCCGCTGCTCTTCCGCGAGTCCCCCCTGAACTCCATCTGGGAGGGGTCGGGCAACGTCAACGCACTCGACGTGCTCCGTGCTCTCTCCCGCGAGCCGGAGGCACTCAACGCCTGGATCGTCGAGGTCGGCAAGGCCCGCGGCGAGGACGTCCGTCTCGACCGCGCGATCGAGGGAGTCCTCGAGCAGCTCGCCGACACCACGGACCTCGAGCTGAGTGCCCGTCGGCTCGCGGGGCAGATGGCCGCGGTTCTCCAGGGTGCGCTGCTCGTCCAGCACGCTCCGCCGGCTGTGGCGGACGCGTTCTGCGCCACGCGGCTCGGCAGCGAGTACGGCGGCACCATGGGAATGCTGCCCCGGGGCACCGACCTCAGGTTCATCGTGGAGCGCACGACCCCGGCCGTGAGCCCCGCGTAGACGGACGGGCAGAGGTCCGACCTCGACTACCCGCTTCCGCGGGTGCGCAGCCGGAGTCCGGGACTTCTGCACGTCGACCTGCGAGGTCGCCGGCGAGCGGCTCCGAAGACCTGTGGACGGCGGCGCGCGCGCCTGTCGGATCTGGGACAGGCTTGCGGCCGTGCCCCTCAGCATGGAACAGCTCCTCCACCGCCTCGGCGGGGTCTCCACGCGCGCCGCCCTCATCGAGCTCACCTCGCGAGCAGCGGTCGACCGCGCCCTGCGAGAGGGCCGGCTGGTTCGCGTCGCGCACGGCAGGTACGCACTACCAACCGTGGACGCGGCACGTCGCGCAGCGGCGGTGCTCCACGGCGTCGTCTCCCACCGGAGCGCGGCGGCGTACTGGGGCTGGGGGATGAAGCTGATGCCGGACCAGCCCTGCATCACGGTCGCACGCAACCGCAAGCTGCCCCCTCATCGGCGCGAGGGGGTCGAGCTGCACTGGGGCCAGCCCAGCGCAGCCGACGTCGTCGACGGATGGGTCACCTCACCGGCGCGGACCTTCGTGGACTGCTGTCGTGACCTCCCCTTCGACCAGGTCCTGGCAATCGCCGACTCGGCCCTCAGGAGCAGATCGTTCACGAGCCCCGGACTCCTCGAGATCGCCCGGAGCATGAGAGGACCGGGGCGCGCAAGGTGCCTCCGGGTGGCACACGAAGCCACCGGCGAGGCGGCCAACCCCTTCGAGTCGGTGCTTCGGGCCATCGCCCTCGGCGTTCCCGGTCTCGGCGTCAGGCCGCAGGTCCTCGTCCTGGACGAGCCGTTCAGCGTGCGGCCCGACCTGTCCGACGAGCGGTTGCGGATCGCGTTGGAGGCGGACTCGTTCGAGTGGCACGGCAACCGCGACGCCCTCAAGCGGGACTGTCGTCGCTACAACCTGCTCGTGGCGCACGGCTGGAGGGTGCTCCGCTTCACCTGGGAGGACGTCATGCTCGAGCCCGAACATGTACGGCGCACCCTGCTCGCGGTGGTCGGACTCGCAGAACGACGTGCAAAGGTCCACCGAGGAGAGCTCGGCCCCGCGTGATCGATCCGTAGGAGTGGGGCTCTGCCTGTCGGTCTACGACCGCAACGGGTCAGCTCAGCTCCAGGCCCGGGTAGAGCGGGTGCTTGTCGAGCATCTCGGCCGAGGCGGCCTTCGTGCGCTTCGCGACGCCGTCGGCCAATGTGTAGTTGGCCTTGGAGGTCCTGCCGTCCTTGGTGAGCTTCGGCTCGGTCTCGGAGAGTACGTCGACGACGAGCTCGGCGACGCGGTCGAACTCGTCGTGGCCGAACCCGCGGGAGGTGAGCGCGGGCGTGCCGAAGCGGATGCCGGAGGTGTACCACGCGCCGTTGGGGTCGGCCGGGATCGAGTTGCGGTTGGTGACCACCCCTGCGTCGAGGAGGGCCGACTCGGCCTGGCGGCCGGTGAGACCGAAACCGGTGACGTCGAGGAGCACGAGGTGGTTGTCGGTGCCGCCGGTGACGAGCTTCCCACCACGCTTCGAGAACCCCTCGGCGAGCGACTTGGCGTTGTCGGCGATGTCCTGCGCGTAGTCGGCGAAGGACGGTCGGCGAGCCTCTGCGAGGGCGACCGCCTTCGCAGCCATCACGTGCGAGAGGGGGCCGCCGAGCACCATCGGACAGCCGCGGTCGACCGAGGGCGCGTACTCCTGCGTGGCGAGCACCAGGCCGCCGCGTGGACCACGCAGCGACTTGTGCGTCGTGGTGGTGACCACGTGGGCATGGGGCACCGGGTCCTCGTCGCCGGTGAAGACCTTGCCCGCGACAAGGCCGGCGAAGTGGGCCATGTCGACCATCAGCGTGGCGCCGACCTCGTCGGCGATCTCGCGCATCTTGGCGAAGTTCACGCGGCGCGGGTAGGCGGAGTATCCGGCGATGAGCACGAGAGGCTTGAACTCGCGAGCAGCGGCGGCGACCCTGTCGTAGTCGAGCAGGCCGGTCTCGGGGTCCGTGCCGTAGCTGCGCTGGTTGAACATCTTGCCGGAGATGTTCGGGCGGAAGCCGTGGGTCAGGTGGCCGCCGGCGTCGAGGGACATCCCGAGCAGGCGCTGGTTGCCGAACTCGTGGCGCAGCGCCTCCCAGTCGGCCTCGGTCAGGTCGTTGACCGACTTCGCGCCGTACTTCTCCAGACCGGGCGTCTCGACGCGGTGGGCCAGGATCGACCAGAACGCGACGAGGTTGGCGTCGATGCCGGAGTGCGGCTGGACGTAGGCGTGGTCGGCGCCGAAGAGCTCGCGGGCGTGCTCGGCCGCGATGGACTCCACGGTGTCGACGTTCTGGCAGCCGGCGTAGACGCGGTGGCCGATCGTGCCTTCGGCGTACTTGTCGCTCAGCCAGTTGCCCATGGTGAGCAGCACGGCCGGGGACGCGTAGTTCTCGCTCGCGATCAGCTTCAGTGAGGACCGCTGGTCGGTGAGCTCCGCACGGATCGCGTCGGCGATCCGTGGCTCGACCGACGAGACCACCTCGAGGGCGGAGCTGTAGGCGGCGCTGGCGGTGGCGGCGAGGTCGCCCCCGGTGGAGGAGGCAGAGATCCCGGCTGAGGTCGACTCGGTCATGCCACACAGCCTAGTGACCCGTCGTGATGACGCTACCGCCCGCGTCGGGTGGTGGGCGTCACATCCAGGCCGCCTCGTGAGCGCACGCCGCCGCCGAGTGTCTCGCATGTCGGACATACGTCTCACATCACGAGACTCGGGTTTGTGAACCGGCCGTCCGGCAGGTGAGACTTCCCCGCATGATCACTGCTGGTCGCGACACGCGCCTCGTGGCTCGACGCCACGTGGACCTCGGTCGTACCCGCAGCATGATGTGTATGGCCCTGCGCGCCGTCTGAAACGTCCTCAGTCAGCCCGGCGCGCGGTCGCCGGCATGCGCATCTCGACAACGGTGTCGGGTGGTCGTCGACTCGTGCGTCTCTCATCCTCAGGAACGCATCCCATGACTTCCAGCAGCACCCCCCCGCCCAAGCCCGCCGGGCCCCTCAAGCCCTCCCCGAGCGGCCCCGGGCGCAGTGGCCGGCCCCGGACCCGCCGCGGCGAGGGCCAGTGGGCGCTCGGCTACCGCGAGCCGCTGAACGCCAACGAGCAGTTCAAGAAGGACGACGACCCCCTCAACGTCCGGGCAAGGATCGAGAACGTCTACGCCCACCGAGGGTTCGACTCCATCGACCCCAACGACCTGCGAGGCAGGTTCCGCTGGTGGGGCCTCTACACCCAGCGAAAGCCCGGCTTCGACGGTGGCAGGACGGGCGCGCTCGAGCCGCACGAGCTCGACGACCGCTACTTCATGATGCGCGTACGCACCGACGGCGCCCTCCTCGGCCCGGCCCAGCTGCGGGCGCTGGGCAGTGCCTCGACGGAGTTCGCCCGCGACACCGCCGACATCACCGACCGCCAGAACATCCAGTACCACTGGATCCGGGTGGAGGACGTCCCCGCGGTCTGGGAGCGGCTCGAGGCAGTGGGCCTGGAGACCCAGGAGGCCTGCGGCGACTCTCCCCGGCCGTTCCTCGGCTCCCCTGTCGCCGGTGTCGCGGCCGACGAGATCATCGACGGCACACCCGCGCTGCAGGAGATCAAGCGCCGGTTCATCGGCAACCCGGCCTTCTCCAACCTCCCGCGCAAGTTCAAGACCGCGGTCACCGGTCACCCCGGCCACGACGTCGCTCCCGAGGTCAACGACGTCGCGTTCGTCGCGACGGTGCACCCCGAGCACGGCCCCGGCTTCGACCTCTGGGTCGGCGGGGGCCTCTCCACCAACCCGATGCTCGCCAAGAAGCTCGGCGTCTGGATCCCCCTGGAGGAGGTCGCCGACGCATGGGAGGGCGTGGCCTCGATCTTCCGCGACTACGGCTACCGTCGCCTCCGCTCGCGTGCCCGGCTGAAGTTCCTCGTCGCCGACTGGGGGGTCGAGAAGTTCCGCCGCGTGCTCGAGGAAGAGTACCTCGGCCGCGCCCTCGTCGACTGCCCCTCCCCCGCCTCGCCGCGGGTCGCCGGCGACCACGTCGGCGTCCACCGCCAGAAGGACGGTGCGTTCTACGTCGGCGCCGCCCCTGTGGCGGGCCGGATCTCCGGGACCCTGCTGAACCGCCTCGGCGACCTCGTCGAGGAGTACGCCGCAGCGGGCGTACGTCTCACGGCGTACCAGAAGCTCGTCGTGCTGGGAGTCGCGGAGGACCGGGTCGCGGCGTTCGTGGAGGCGCTGGAGGGCATCGGCCTGACCGCCAGCCCGGGCAACTGGCGCAGGAACACGATGGCCTGCACCGGCATCGAGTTCTGCAAGCTGGCCATCGTCGACACCAAGAACCGGGCGGCGGCGCTGGTGGACGAGCTGGAGCGGAGGTTCCCCGGCCTCGAGACGCCCATCACGGTCAACGTCAACGGCTGCCCCAACGCCTGCGCCCGCACACAGGTCGCCGACATCGGCCTGAAGGGCCAGCTCGTGACCGACCCTGACGGGCGCCAGGTCGAGGGCTTCCAGGTACACCTCGGCGGAGGTCTCGGCCTCGACCCTGCCTTCGGAAAGAAGCTGAGGGGGCACAAGGTCACCAGCGCCGGGCTCGACGACTACGTCACCGCCGTCGTCCACGCCTACCTGGCCGACCGCCAGGACGGGGAGAGCTTCCAGGCGTGGGTACTTCGCGCCGACGAGCTGCTGCTCCGTGGCGAGGGCGCCCCCACCCTGGAGGTGGCCCGATGAGCCAACGCGCCGTCCCGTTCCACTGCCCGTTCTGCGGCGGCGAGGACCTGCGACCCCACGAGACCGACCAGGGCTCACCGCACGGGACCTGGGAGTGCCGGGCGTGCCTGCGCGCCTTCTCGCTGAAGCTTCTCGGCCTGGTCGCCCCGCCCGCCCCAGGAGGCGCGTCATGACCGCCGCGACGACGATGGCTGCACGAAGCTTCCGGGGCAGCACCACCGCGGGTCGCAGCAGGGCGGATCTCAAGGACCTCGTCTCCCACGTCGGCGCCGAGCTCGAGCTGGCACCGGCCGAGGTGATCATCGAGTGGGCCGTCGCGACCTTCGGCGAGCGGTTCTGCATCACCTCGTCGATGTCCGACGCTGTGCTCGCCCACCTGGCCTCGCGGGTCGCGCCCGGCATCGACGTGGTCTTCCTCGACACCGGGTACCACTTCCCCGAGACCGTCGGCACGCGCGACGCCGTCGAGGCCACCCTTCCGGTCAACCTCGTCACCGTCGCCCCCGACCTCACCGTGGCGGAGCAGGACGCGGCCTACGGCAAGGACCTCTTCGCCCGCGACCCCGACCTGTGCTGCGCGATGCGCAAGGTGGCCCCCCTCCGGCAGTCGCTGGAGGGGTACGACGCATGGGCCACCGGTCTACGCCGTCAGGAGACCCGTAACCGCGTGATCGCACCCGTCGTTGGGTGGGACGAGAACAAGGAGAAGGTCAAGGTCTCCCCGCTCGCACGATGGAGTGACGAGGACGTGGAGCGCTACATCGACGAGCACGGCGTGCTCGTCAACCCGTTGCAGTACGACGGCTACCCCTCCATCGGCTGCCGGCCCTGCACCCGCCGGGTCGCGCC
>DATHVS010000245.1:0-3826 GCA_035461195.1 Nocardioidaceae bacterium | reverse complement strand
GCCTCGAAGGTGCCGGGAACGGCGCCCGTCATGTCGCGCCGCTTCTTGAGCACGTCGAACAGCTCGGGGTCGCGGGTCACGAGGGCGCCGAGGAGCACGTCGCTGTGGCCGGCGAGGAACTTGGTCGCCGAGTGGACCACGAGGTCGGCGCCCATCTCGAGGGGCTGCTGGAGGAGCGGCGTGGCGAAGGTGTTGTCGACGACGACGTAGGCGCCCGCGTCGTGGGCGGCCTTGGTGATCGCGGGGATGTCGGCGACCTCCAGGGCGGGGTTGGTCGGGGACTCGACCCACACGAGCGACGCATCGTCGCAGGCGGCGCGGACGGCCTCGGTGTCGGAGATGTCGACGAGCGAGGCGGCGATCCGACCGCGGGCCTCGAGGTCGGCCATCTGGAGGATGCTGCCGTTGTAGGCGTGGCGTGGCGCGACCACCTTCTGCGCGTGGCCCACGAGGTCGAGGACGGTGGCGACGGCCGCGAGGCCCGAGGAGAAGGCCAGGCAGCGGCCGCCCTCGAGGTCCCCGAGCGCCTCCTCGAACGCCGACCAGGTCGGGTTGCCGTAGCGGCCGTACTCCACGTCCCCGCCGGCGACGTACGTCGAGGCCATCGTCAGGGGCTCGTTGAGCGGCTTGTCGGGCACGCGGGCCGGTCGACCGGACGCGACCACGGCGGTCGCCGGACGCAGGACCTTGGCGTCGTAGGGCTCAGATGACATGTCTCCACACTAGGTGGCGGGGTCTTCGGGCCGTGTCGTCGGTCGGGGTAGGGTGCGTTCGCTATGGAGACCACCCCGAACCGTCCCCGTGTCGCCGTCGTCTTCGGAGGGCGCTCCGACGAGCACGCCATCTCGTGCGTGACTGCGGGCAGCGTGCTCAAGGCGATCGACCCCGAGAGTTACGACGTGGTGCCGATCGGCATCACCACGGACGGCCGCTGGGTCCTGGAGTCCGGCGACCCCGAACGGCTGGCACTCGCAGGCCCGGACCGGCTCCCCCAGGTGGACGGCTCCCGCGCGACCGTCGCCCTCTCCAACGAGGACGGCAGGAGTCGGCTGGTCGTGCACGAGGCATCGTCGGTGCCGCGCACCCTCGGCGAGGTCGACGTGGTCTTCCCCCTCCTCCACGGACCGTGGGGCGAGGACGGCACTGTCCAGGGGCTGCTCGAGATGGCCGGGGTGAGGTATGTCGGCTCCGGTGTGCTCGCCTCCGCTGTGGGGATGGACAAGCAGTACATGAAGGTGGTGCTCCAGGCGCAGGGGCTGCCGGTGCTGCCCTACACCGTGATCACGTCTCGCGCATGGGAGAAGGATGCCGCCGCGTGCCGCGAGGCGGTGGAGGCGCTCGGCTTCCCCGTGTTCGTCAAGCCCTGCCGTGGTGGCTCGAGCATCGGCATCAGCAAGGTGCACGAGGCCTCTGAGCTCGACGGGGCGGTCGAGGAGGCCAGGCGCCACGACCCGAAGGTCCTCGTCGAGGCCGCCGCGGTCGGTGGCCGCGAGGTCGAGTGCGGGGTGATCGAAGGTGGTGACGGGGTGGCCCCGGAGGCCAGCGTGGTTGCGGAGGTGACCGTCGACAGCAGCCATGAGTTCTACGACTTCGCCGCGAAGTACCATCCGGAGGAGCACACCAGGCTCGATGTGCCCGCGGACCTGCCCGAGCACGTCGCCGAGCGTGTGCGCGAGCTCGCCGTAGGGGCCTTCGAGGCGCTCTCCTGCGAGGGACTCGCCCGCGTGGACTTCTTCGTGCTGCCCGACAACAGCGTCGTCATCAACGAGATCAACACCATGCCGGGTTTCACCCCGTCGTCGATGTTCCCCCTGATGTGGGCCGCGAGCGGCCTGGACTACCCGGAGCTGGTGGACCGCCTCATCCAGCTCGCGCTCAACCGCGGCACCGGACTGCGCTAGACGCAGGGGTCGGTCTCCTCCACCGTGCCGTTGATGGCCGGCGCGAGGTCGACCATGGCGTTCGCGGGAGGCCATTGCTCCTCGGGCAGCGAGACCTCGACGTTCACCGCACGTCCGATGGTGGTCATGGTGATCTGCCCGGCCTCCCCGGTCAGCTGCTCCTCCGGGATGAACCACCCCACGCCCTCGGTCTCCTGGCAGGCGGCGAACTCGTCGAACTCCTCGGGCATGGGTACGCCGCAGCGCAGCACGATCGCGGGATCGCCCCAGGCGGCGGCCGGCGCGCCGGGAGGTTCGACATCGCGACGCTCCGCCCCGTCGACGGTGGCGGGAAGGGCATCGAGGAGCGCCTCGCAGGTGCTCGCTGCCTCCCCGTCGAGGTCGGGGGTCTCGACCTCGACCGCCCCTGTGCCGCAGGCGGAGACGAGGAGACCTACACCGGCCACACATGCCACGACGCCCGGCCTCATGAGAGGAGCCGGGCGTCGCGGGCGGATGACTCGGGGGTGCAAGACCTAGATGTGGACCACAGGGCAGGTGAGCGTCCGGGTGATGCCGCTGATGTTCTGCACCTTGGCGACGACCAGCTTGCCGAGCTCGTCGACGTTGCGGGCCTCGGCGCGCACGATGACGTCGTAGGGACCAGTGACGTCCTCGGCCAGGGTGACGCCCTTGACGTCGGCGATCGCGGCGGCGACCTCGGCAGCCTTGCCGACGTCGGTCTGGATCAAGATGTAGGCCTGAACCACCATGTGCACTCCTGGGGTCTCGCGGGGGCACGGAACCGTGTGAGGCTGGAGGATCCGTGCTCGTTCCGGCTCAACCTACCGCGTGGCGCGCCCCCGCCGGAACATGACCCGGTCATTGCTTGAATAGCCCCTATGACTTCCCCGCCCATCCCTGTCGAAGCGACCATTTCCGACCTCGGTGAGTTCGGGCTCATCGACGCGCTGGTGGGCCGGTTCCCCCAGGGCGACGACGTGCTCCTCGGGCCGGGCGACGATGCGGCGCTCGTGTCATTCCCGGACCGCCGTGTGGTGGTCTCCACCGACCTCCTCGTCGACAACCGTCACTTCCGGCGGGACTGGGCCTCGGCCCAGGACATCGGGCACCGGGCAGCGGCCCAGAACCTCTCCGACGTCAACGCCATGGGCGGGCGGGCAACCGCGCTGACGGTCGGGCTCGCCGCGCCGCCGAACCTCCCGGCCGCCTGGGCGCTGGAGCTCGCCGACGGCATCGCGGAGGAGGCAGGGGTCGTGGGTGCCTCTGTCGTCGGGGGGGACGTGACCGGCGCCGACGAGGTCATGATCGCGATCACCGTGCTGGGTGTGGTCGAGGAGGAGCCGGTACGTCGATCGGGTGCGCGCCCCGGGGACGTGGTGGCGATCGCCGGGCGTCAGGGGTGGGCGGCGGCCGGTCTCGCGGTCCTGGCCCGAGGCTTCAGGTCACCGCGGGTCCTGGTGGAGGCCTACCGCCGTCCGGAGCCTCCGTACGGTGCGGGGGCCGTGGCCGCGGCAGCCGGTGCGACCGCCATGATCGACGTCTCCGACGGTCTTCTCGCCGACGCCGGGCACATCGCCGAGGCGAGTGGGGTGGCCATCGACATAGAGGCGGGCGCCTTCGAGGTGGCCGAGCCGCTGCGAGCGGTCGGCGCCGCGCTGGGTGCGGACCCGATGCAGTTCATCCTGGGCGGAGGCGACGACCACGCCCTGGTGGCGACCTTCCCGGCAGCGGGGGGCCTGCCGGCGGGGTGGACCCGGATCGGGTCGGTCACCGAGGGGAGCGGGGTCACGGTCGACGGGTCGGCGGTTTCGCGCGGCAGACGAGCCGGGTCGGCGGGGAACGCAAGAAGGGCCGCTCCCGAATCGGGAGCGGCCCTTCTTCCAGCTGGGGTCAGGGTCAGCGGGTGACCTTGCCGGCCTTGA
>DATHVS010000244.1:0-19468 GCA_035461195.1 Nocardioidaceae bacterium | reverse complement strand
TGGTACCAGAACGCCGCCTACATCTACATCCCGTTCGTCATCCTCGGCGCGATCCTGGCCTGGTCGATGCTCAAGAGCGTCCCGATCAAGGCCAACGTCCGGCAGCAGTTCGACATCTTCAAGAACCAGGACACCTGGTGGATGACGCTGCTCTACATCATGACCTTCGGCACCTTCGCAGGCCTCTCGGGCCAGTTCGGCCTCCTGATCAAGAACCTGTTCGGGGGCGGCAACTCCGAGATCGCCCAGATCCTGGCCGACGGCACGACCCAGGTGCTCGTCGAGGGCTACACGATCCCCGACCCGGTGGCCTACGCCTTCCTCGGCCCCCTCATCGGCGCCGGAGCTCGAGTGCTGTTCAGCCCGCTGACCGACAAGTTCGGCGGGGCGAAGTGGACTCTGGTCAGCGGCATCGGCATCCTGCTGTCGGTGCTCTACACGAGCCAGCAGCTCTCGCCCGACGTCGCCGCGGGTGGCGCCGCGATCGAGGCGGAGTTCAACCGCTTCCTGATCGGCATGCTGGCGATCTTCCTGTTCGCGGGCATCGGCAACGCCTCCACCTTCAAGCAGATGCCGATGATCTTCCAGCGGCGACAGGCCGGTGGCGTCATCGGCTGGACCGCGGCGATCGCGGCGTTCGGGCCGTTCGCGTTCGGTGTCGGCCTCACGATCATGCGGCCGGAGTACTTCTTCTACATCGGCGTCGCCTTCGCAGCGATGTGCATCGCCATCACGTGGCTGCGCTACGCCCGGCCCGGGGCTCCCAAGCCCTCCTGACCATTTGCCTGCATACCTTGGTGATCGGTCCCTTCCCACGGGAAGCTTGCCGTGGGAAGGGACCAACTGCCGTGGGAGGTGCGGGGTACGTCCCCACCAACACCGACCGGGTCAGGGCTTGAAGACGACCTTGATCATGTCGTCCTCCTTCTTCTGGAAGGTGTCGTACGCCGCAGGCGCCTGAGACAGCGGGAGCTTGTGGGTCGCGAACCCGTCCACGCCCAGCGGGTCGGCGTCGTCGGTCAGCAGCGGCATGAGGTCGTCGACCCACTTCTTGACGTTCGCCTGCCCCATCCTCATCTGGATCTGCTTGTCGAACAGCGTGAGCATCGGCATCGGGTTGGTCTGCCCGCCGTACACGCCCGAGATCGAGACGGTGCCGCCCCGTCGAACAGCATCGATCGCGGTGTAGAGCGCAGCGTTCCGGTCCACACCGGCGCGCTGCATCATCGGCGCCGACACCGCCTTGGGCATGAACCCGACGAGGCGCTGCGCAACCGAGGCGGCCGGCGAGCCGTGGGCCTCCATGCCGACCGCGTCGATCACGCCGTCAGCACCCCGCCCGCCGGTGAGCATGCGCACGGCATCGGCGACCTCGTCGACCTCGTTCAGGTCGATGACCTCCGTGCCCCGCGCCTGAACCCGGTCGAGCCGTTCACGCACGAGGTCGACGCCGATCACACGCAGCCCCCGGTGCAGCCCGATCCGGGCCGCCATGTCACCGATGGGCCCGAGACCGATGACCAGCAGGGTGCCCCCGTCGGGGACCGCGGCGTACTCCACGGCCTGCCACGCGGTGGGGAGCACGTCGGAGAGGAACAAGAAGCGCTCGTCCGCCGGACCCTCCGGCACCTTGATCGGAAGGAAGTTGCCGAACGGCACGCGCAGGTACTCCGCCTGCCCACCGGGCACCTGGCCGTAGAGCTTGCTGTAGCCGAAGAGCGACGCGCCCGTGCCGTACTCGCGGTTCTGGGTCGTCTCGCACTGGCTGTACAAGCCCCGCTCGCACATCCAGCAGGTGCCGCAGGAGACGTTGAAGGGGACGACCACCCGGCCGCCGACCTTCAGGTTCCTGACGCCGGCGCCGACCTCCTGCACGACACCCATCGGCTCGTGGCCGACCACGTCTCCCGGCGTCATGAACGGGCCGAGCGTCTCGTACAGGTGCAGGTCCGAGCCGCACAGCCCGGTGGAGGTGACCTTGATGATCACGTCCTCGGGCTCCTTGATCTGCGGGTCTGGGACCTCCTCCACCCGCATGTCACGGCGTCCGTGCCAGGTCACTGCCTTCATCGCTCACCTCCGCGCTCGGGTACGCCGAAGGTGGTACCCCGGTGGGGCCGGGCAAACGTCAGAGGCCGAGGCCCTCGAGCACCTCGACGCCGGGCAGCTCGGCGAGGTCGCGTCCGGCGAGGAGGAGCTTGGACCGGCGCACGCCGCTGCCGATGACGGCGACCTCGATGTCGATCACCGACGCGTCGACGAGGACGCGCCACCCCGCGGGGAGGCCGATCGGGGTGATGCCGCCGTACTCCATCCCCGTCGCCTCGACCGCACGGTCGGTCGACAGGAAGGACGCCTTACGGACATCGAGGGTGCGCTTGACGAGGTTGTTGACGTCGGCGCGGGTGTCGGCACGGACGACGCAGGCGGCGGTGCGCTCCTCGCCTGCTCGGCGACCGGAGACGACCACGCAGTTGGCGCTCGCGGAGAGCGGGAGGTCGTAGGCCTCGGTGAGCGCGGCGGTGTCGGCGAGGGCTGGGTCGATCTCGGTGACGGCGACCGCCTCGGCCCGGGGCCAGGAGCGCAGTGCGGCATCGACCGGGTCGGCCAGCAGGTCGGGCCGCTCGAGAGCGGGGGCGACGACGAGTGAGCCAAGTCTCGGTAGGTCGTTCATCTGCTCATCCTGACGCGCCTGCGGAGGGCTGCAGACACCGGCCCCGGCACCGTCGACTGCGGTGGCCGGGGGACCTTCGACCCATGTTCGTCCTGACTTTTCATGTTCTTCATCGGTTCGCCGGATTGATTGCGATCCGCGGGGTTAGGGTGCCCGAGAATCTTCGGCCCGGGCGGTCACGCACCGACACAGATCCGGCCGTTCTCCTCTCGGGACCCGAACGTTCACTGCCCGCACCCGGTGGTTTGAGCCGTCAGGCCACGTCTGCATCGTCTGGCCGTGATCGGCCTTCTCGGAGGAGAACGAATTTGTCCAGCCCTTTCAAGCGACCCATGGCAAGGGCGGTGATCGCGGCAGCCGGATTCGGGCTCGTCGCAAGCCCCCTGGCGATGCTCCCCGCCGCCCAAGCAGCCCCCGACGGGTCCGGTCTCGTCATCAGCGAGGTGTACGGCGGCGGCGGCAACTCCGGCGCTACCTACAACGCCGACTTCATCGAGCTCTACAACCCGACCGACTCCCCCATCTCGCTGGCGGGCAAGAGCATCCAGTACCGCTCCGCCACCGGTACGGGTGTGTCCAACAACGTCTTCGCCCTTCCGGCGCAACAGGTCCCGGCCGGTAAGCACTTCCTCATCAGAGGGGCCGGTGGGACCAACGGCGCCGCGTTGCCGACCCCCGACGCGACCTCGACCCTGAACCTCTCGGGCTCGGGCGGCCAGGTCTACCTGGCCGACACCAGCTCTGGGATCGATCCGAACCAGCCTGCGGGTTCGTCGGGGAGCGCGTTCAGCGCGACGGTCATCGACTTCGTCGGATGGGGCTCGAGCACCACCAGCTTCGAAGGCACGCGGGCATCTGCCACCACCAACCCGAGCTCGGTGTCGCGTGACGCCGTCGGCTCTGACACCGACGACAACGGCGCTGACTTCACCCTCGCCAACCCGCCCGGACCGCAGATCTGCGACTGCCCACCCCCGCCGCCGCAGGAGCACGACCTCACCATCGCGGAGATCCAGGGTGACGGCGACGTCTCCCCGTACGTGGGTGAGATCGCCACCACCACGGGCAAGGTCACCGCGACCTACCCGGTCGGCGGCTTCAACGGCTTCTACATCCAGACCCCGGGCAGCGGCGGCGACCTCGACCTCGACGAGCACGACACCTCGCACGGCATCTTCGTGTTCTCGTCCAGCGCAGCGGCCACTGTGGCTGTCGGCGACCACGTCAGCGTCAAGGGCAACGTGGTCGAGTACTACGGCATGACCCAGCTGACGCCGGTCTCCGGCGGAGTTTCGGTCCTCGACGACCCCGCCCCCGAGGTCAAGCCGGCCGCTGTCGCCTACCCCGACAACGAGGCAGACCGCGAGAGTCTCGAAGGGATGCTGCTCGCCCCGCAGGGCGACTACACCGTCACCGACAACTACAGCCTGAACCAGTACGGCGAGATCGGACTGGCCACCGGTACCACCACGCTGAAGACCCCGACAGAGGTGGCCCCCTGGGACGACGCCGCGGGTATCGCGGCAGCCAAGGCGGAGATCGCGGCCCGTGGCGTCAAGCTGGACGACGGCTCGTCGTTCAGCTTCATGTCCACTGCGAACAAGAGCATCCCGCTGCCCTACCTGGCCCCGGACGCCCCGGTGCGGGTCGGCGCGGCGGTCACGTTCACCGAGGACGTCATCCTCGACTACCGCAACAACGCCTGGAAGTTCCAGCCGACCCAGCGGATCACGGGTGACGACGAGGCCCCGGCGACCTTCGCCGACGACCGCACCGACGGTCCCGAGGACGTCGGCGGGGACGTGAAGATCGCCAGCTTCAACGTGCTGAACTACTTCACCGAGACCGGCGAGAAGTACGTCGCCGAGGGGAACACCTGCTCCTACTACAACGACCGCGACGGCAACCCGATCACGGTCAACACATGCTCCGGCCAGGGCCCCCGCGGCGCCGCCAATGAGATCAACCTGACGCGTCAGCAGGACAAGATCGTCACCGCGCTCAACGGTCTCGACGCGGACGTCGTCTCCCTCGAGGAGATCGAGAACTCGGCGAAGTTCGGTCCGGACCGGGACGCAGCACTGTCCGCCCTGGTCGACGCACTCAACGAGGGTGCCGGCTCCGACGAGTGGGCCTTCGTCCCCTCTCCGTCCGAGGTGCCCGACGTCTCGAGCGAGGACGTGATCCGCAACGCCTTCATCTACAAGAAGGCGGTCGTGTCGACGGTCGGCGAGTCGGTGATCCTGGAGGACCCGGCGTTCCACAACGCCCGTGACCCGCTCGCCCAGGCGTTCAAGCCCGTGGGCGGCACCGACGACGACGACTTCACGGTCATCGTGAACCACTTCAAGTCCAAGGGCTCCGGCTTCGACGACGGAACCGGGCAGGGCAACGCCAACCCGGACCGGGTGGCCCAGGCCGAGGCCCTGGTGGACTTCGCCGACGAGATGAAGGCAGAGCTCGACACGGAGAGCGTGTTCCTCAGCGGTGACTTCAACGCCTACACGCTGGAGCAGCCGATGCAGGTGTTCTACGACGCCGGCTACACCAACCTCGGCGCCGAGATGACCGACGAGCACACCTACCTCTTCGGCGGAACCGTCGGCTCGCTCGACCACATCCTCGCCAACGACGCCGCCCTGGCGACCGTCACCGGCGCGGACATCTGGAACATCAACTCGGTTGAACCCATCGCCCTGGAGTACAGCCGCTACAACTACAACAAGACGAACTTCTACGCCCCCGACCAGTTCCGGGCCAGCGACCACGACCCGCTCGTGGTGGGCCTCGACGTCACCGACAAGGTCACCCCGTCGGTCTCGTTCAGGATCGCCCAGAAGCGGGTGCTGGTGAGCAAGACCCCGCCGGTCGTCATCGCCGAGGTCTCGGCACCCGGCGTCACGGTGGCCGGGGACGTCGAGGTCTACAGCAACGGGAAGCTCGTGGGCACGGGCACCCTCGACGAGGGCGTCGCCTCCGTGCGGCTCCCGGTCTACAACAAGGTCGGCACGTACCAGATCGAGGTCCGCTACCTCGGCAGCGACGTCGCCGAGGCCGCGAGTGCGACCGGTGAGCTGAGGGTCGTCAAGGCCAAGCCGACGATGCGCACCGTCGTGAAGCCGGACCCGATCCGGGCCGGGAAGACCATGCCGGTCGTCAGGGTCGCGCTGACGGCCCCGAACTCGGTCGTGCGCGGACGAGTCGCCTTCTTCCGCGGCGGCGACCGCGTCGGCGTCGTCCGGCTCGAGGACGGCAAGGCCAGGATCAAGCTCCGCCCCTACTCCGCCAAGGGCGTCAAGAGGGTGACGGCGAGGTATCTCGGCAGTCCCAAGGTCCAGCGCGTCTCGACCCGGATCATCTTCCGCGTCGTCCGCTGACCCCTCGGGTGTGGGGCGGCCGACCGGCCGTCCCACACCCCCACGTTCCCCGACATCACGATTCAGAACCACGATGCACCACTAGTAAGGAGAAGCACTTGTCCACCCAACACCCTCGACGCAGCCTCAGGGCGGCTGTCGCGACGGTAGGCCTCGGCCTCGTCGTGAGCCCCCTGACGTTGCTGGCGCCGGCCGCGCACGCCGCGGACCCGGTCGAGATCAACCTCCTCGACATCAACGACTTTCACGGCCGCATCGACGCCAACACGGTGCGCTTCGCGACGACGGTCGAGAAGCTGCGTGCGGAGTCCGGCGAGGCGAGCACGGCGTTCGTCTCCGCAGGTGACAACATCGGTGCCTCGCTCTTCGCCTCCGCCGTCCAGGACGACGAGCCGATGATCGAGGTCCTCAACGCCCTCGACATGAAGGCCTCCGCGGTCGGCAACCACGAGTTCGACAAGGGCTTCGACTGGCTGAAGTCCACCGTCATCGACGGCGAAGACCCGACCTACACCGCGGCCGCCTTCCCGCACCTCGGCGCGAACGTCTACGCCAAGGGCACCACCACCCCGGTCCTCGAGGAGTACACCGTCTTCGAGGTCTCCGGCCTCGACGTGGCGATGATCGGTGCGGTCACCGAGGAGACGCCCTCGCTGGTCAGCCCCGGCGGTATCGCCGACCTCGACTTCGGCGACCCCGTAGAGGCGGTCAACCGCGTCGCAGCGCAGCTGAGCGACGGTGACGACGCCAACGGCGAGGCCGACGTCATCATCGCGTCGTACCACGAGGGTGCCGGCGCCGCCACGCCTGACGACGCCTCACTCGAGCAGGAGGTCGCCGGAGGCGGCGCCTTCGCCGACATCGTCACCAAGACCCACCCCGAGGTGGACGCCATCTTCACCGGCCACACCCACAAGAAGTACGCGTGGACGGCCGACAAGCCCGGCGACAACGGGACCCGACCGATCGTCCAGACGGGCAGCTACGGCGAGTTCGTCGGCCAGATCCAGCTGATGGTCGACCCCGCCACCGGAGACGTCGCGAGCTTCGAGGCGAAGAACGTCGCCCGCGCGGCAGCCGCCGACCTCACCTACCCCCGAGTCGCCGAGGTGAAGACGATCGTCGACGCGGCGCTCGAGTACGCCAAGGAGATCGGCAAGGAGCCGGTGGGCGAGGTCAGCGCGGACATCACCACCGCCTACACCGGCGGCGAGTACGTCGACGGGAAGTACGTCGGCCCTGACCCGGCCAACCCGTCGGCAGGCCGAGACGACCGCGCCTCCGAGTCCACCCTCGGCAACGCCATCGCCGACGCCCTGCGTAACACCCTGGCTCCCAACGAGCGAGGCGGCGCGCAGATCGGCGTGGTCAACCCTGGCGGCATGCGCAACGAGCTGTTCTACGCAGGCACCCCCGACCCGGACACGAACAAGGACGGCGTGGTCACCTATGCCGAGGCCAACGCGGTGCTCCCGTTCGTGAACAACCTCTGGACCGTCCAGATGACCGGCGCGGAGTTCAAGGAGGTCCTCGAGCAGCAGTGGCAGACCAACGCCGACGGCACGATCCCGTCGCGGCCGTTCCTGCACCTCGGTCTGTCGAAGAACGTCTCCACCACACTCGACCCGTCGAAGCCGATGGGCCAGCGCGTCACGTCGGTCCGCGTCGACGGCAAGCCGCTCGAGCTGGACCGCGAGTACGTCATCGGCACGTTCTCGTTCCTCGCCCAGGGCGGCGACAACTTCCGCGCCTTCACCAAGGGCATCTCGAAGGACTCCGGCCTCATCGACCGTGAGGGCTGGATCGAGTACCTGCGCAACAACAAGCCGGTCTCGCCGTCCTTCGACCGCCGTCAGGTCTTCACCGAGGACCTGCCGCAGCGCATCCGGCCGGGCAGGGAGCGCGTCTTCACGCTCGACAAGCTGAACCTCACCTCGCTCGGCAGCCCCGAGAACACGAGGGTGACCGCCTCGCTGAAGCCGGCCAACGGCACCGGGTCGGGCACCGAGCTCGCCGAGTTCCCCGTGGTCAACGGGTCGGCCGACGTCAAGCTCGCGCTCACCGGTTACATGCCGGCCGGTCGCGTCATCGAGTTGGTCGCGCACCCGAGCGGCACCACGGTGACCCTGCCGGTCCTGCCGGCCAAGGCCAGCCCGAAGATGCGAATCGTGGTCAAGCCGGACGTGATCCGCGCGAAGCAGACCCAGCCGCGGGTCCGCATCGTGCTCAAGGCGCCCGGTGTCTCGACGGTCAACGGCAAGGTCGAGGTCCGCACCGGCGGCACGGTGAAGACCGTCCGCCTCGTCGAGGGAAAGAAGGTCGTCTCCTTCCGCCCCTACGCAAAGCACGGACCCAAGAAGGTCACCGTCCGCTACCTGGGCAGCAAGAAGGTGCTGCGCACCAAGCAGACCGTCCAGGTCCGCGTCCGGCGATGAGCCGGCGCGGTTGACCCGAGCCACCGGCACAGGTCAGCCGGCAGCAGCAACGAGAAGGGGCGCTCCGGAGCACACGGGGCGCCCCTTCCTCGTGCCGTGACAGATGCCGCACCGACGTTCGCCATTCACCCCGACGGAACTGTCCGGACATCCGGCAGCAGGCGGTCACGCCCCGTCGGACTCCGTCACCTCTGCCGCAGCCGCAGGCCGAGGAGGGAGGCGCCGAGCAGGGTCACGCCGGCGACCAGCAGCACGCCTGCAGTGCCCAGCGAGCCCTCGGTCCAGTCGAGGAGCGCCTCGGGCACGGCGAGGGTCACGCCCACGACACCGACCGCGAGATAGGGCCAGGCCTGCCTGGCGACGTACATGCCGAACCCGGCGACCGCGACGAGCAGCGTGAGCAGGTAGCCGACCCAGGCCTGGTCCGAGGCGACCGGGATCTGGGCACCGACCACGATCATGACCGATCCGATGATGCGCGCGGGAACCACCTCGTGCCACACCGCCTTCTCCGCCAGGGCGACCCAGGCGAGCCCGACCCCGAGGAAGACCAGCCCGAGCGGGATCGGCTCCACCCTGCCGAACGCGTCGAGGGCGAACGGCACGGCGTAGGCGACACCCACGGCGATCGCCGCCTGGCCGATCAGTGAGTGCGCGAGGAGGTAGCCCACGAGGGCGAGCACGACCAGGGTGAGGCTGCCGCCGACTCCGATCCAGGAGCCCTGCTCCGCCTCCGCGCCGCGCCGCTCGATGACGTCGATGAGCCAGGTGATGGTCGTGGCAGCGCCGGCGACCGCGGCGGCCGTGAACAGGACGCTCGCCAGCCGGCGACGCACCGGCTGCATGTCGGCGCGCAGGCTGGCGAACCCTCCGCCGGTCAGGCCCACGGCGACACCCGCCCCGAAGAGCAGAACGGCGGTGCCGGCGAGCAGGCCCACCTGCTGGCCGACCGAGAGGGTCATCCACTGGTCGGCAACGAAGAGCGCACCCGCCGCTACGACGAGGGCGCCCCCGACGTACCCGGCGAGCTCGGCGAGACGGCGTCGCAGCGACGTGGGCTCGACGTGGTGGGCGGACAGGGCGTGGTCCACCACGTCGGCGGCCTCGTCGTGATCTGCCGGCGACACGAGGCCGCGGTCGACGAGCGCGTCGGCGACCCGGTCGCCTCGGGAGTCCCGGCCCGCACGGGCCTGCGGGACCTGCTGTGTGGTCATGACGTCATGGTCGTGCGCCGGACGACAGCGGCGCCAGAGTACAAGTACCCAGACCGGATGACGTCTCGGCCCGCCACGACGGTCAGGTGAGGGATCCCGCGTCCGGAGGTACGTCGACCGCGTGCTCACGCAGATGGGCGAAGGGAATCACGTCGAGGGCGCGCTCGTGGGTGGAGGCCAGGACGACCGGGGCCGCGACCCCCTCCTCGTAGGCCTGGAGCCACCGTGCGGCCACGACGCACCACCGGTCGCCAGGGCTCAGGCCGGGGAAGTTCCACTCCGGGCGAGGGGTGACCAGGTCGTTGCCCAGCGAGGCCTGCTGGGCGAGGAACTCCCTCGTGACCACGGCACAGACGGTGTGGCTGCCGATGTCCTCGGGGCCGGTGGTGCAGCAGCCGTCGCGGTAGAAACCCGTCAGGGGATCGCCGCTGCACGGTTCGAGCGGGCCACCGATGACGTTGAGCTCCGGCGGCTCCGACGGTGCGGGGGTCTCCTGCTCCTCGCTCATGCACCCACCGTCTCACGCGTGGAACGAGGAAGCACGACGCTGAAGGTGCTGCCCGGGTCGTCGGTGAGTCGCAGCTGCCCACCGAGGGCCTCGACGATCCCGGTGGCCAAGGCGAGCCCCCCGAGCCCGCTCGCAATCGGGTTCTTCGCGCCCGCGACGGCGAGCTCGTGAGCGCCCTCGTCGGCGACCTTGACCTCCACGTAGGCCGGGGTCTCGGAGACGGAGACGGCGACGGTGCCCTCGCCGTGGGTGACGGCGTTGCCGATGAGGACATCCATGACCTGCACGAGTGATCCGACGGGCATGCGCACCGCGGCGACCCGGTCGCAGTCGGCCTCGATCCGCCGGTCCGGGGCGAGGCCGTGCCAGCGGGCGACGGTGTCGCGGACCAGCGCGGCGAGGTCGATGTCGACGCTGGCGCCGACTCGGCTCTCGCGAGTCGCGTCGAGCATCTCGGCGACAGCGGTGCTGAGCCGGTCGAGCTGGCCGAGGGCGTCGGAGATCCGGGCCACCACCTCCGGCGGGGTGTCCGGAGCAAGAGCAAGGTCCTCGAGCTCGAGCCGGGTGGCGGTCAGGGGCGTGCGCAGGTCGTGGGAGGCGTGCACGGCGAACTCACGCTCGCGGCGCTCCAGGTTGCGCAGGTCGCCCGTCGTCGCGCGCAGGGCCAGGGCGAGGGCGTCGGCCTCCGGCACCGTCGACCGTGGAACGTCCACGTCGTAGTCACCCCGACCGATGCGACCCGCGACCTCCGCGAGATCGGCGAAGGGTCGCACCAGACGTCTGGCCAGCCACACGGCGGTCGCCGCCGCCACCCCCGCAAGGCCGAGCGCGAGCAGGACGAGTGGCAACAGGGCATCCGCGACCCGTTCGTCGACCGCCCCCGCCGGCCGGGTCAGGGTCAGCGTGCCCCCGCCCTCGACGGGTCGGCTCATCGTCAGGTCCGCGTCGGCCGCGGCGCCGTCGGGGACGCCCGGCCCCACGGCCTCGACCCGGCCGCCGTCGGGATCGACGTACACCGCGCGCTCGCCCTCGTCGAGGACGGCCTCGAGGACCGCGGGTGTCACGGGGCCGGGGTTGTCGCCGAGGAAGGCGGCGACGATCTCGGCGGAGCGTGTGACCTGGCGCTGCTCGCTGTCCCGGACCATGGTCGATGTCGCATAACCACGCTCGACCAGGAAGACCGCGACCACTGCCAGGGTGAGGGTGACGAAGGCGACGAGCAGTCGGTCACGCATCGGACGGGCCGTCCTCGAGGCGGAACCCCACACCCCGGACGGTCACCACCCTCGCGGGCGCCCGGCTCTCCTCCAGCTTCTGCCGCAGCCTGCCGACCGTGACGTCGAGGGTCTTGGTGGAGCCGTACCAGTTGCTGTCCCAGACCTCGTCCATCAGCCGCTCACGAGTGACCACGGTCCCCCGGTCCTCGCTGAGGAGCGCCAGCACCTCGAACTCCTTGGTGGTCAGGGCTACCTCGACGTCGCCGGACCAGACCCGGCGGGCGTGGGTGTCGATGCGCAGGCCCGGCTGCTCCGGTGCCCGCTGCTCGGGAGCGGCGGTGCCGCCGCCGCTGCGCCGGAGCAGGGCGCGGGTGCGGGCGAGGAGCTCGGCGAGCCCGAACGGCTTGGACATGTAGTCGTCGGCACCCACGTCGAGGCCGACGACCCGGTCGAGCTCGCCGCCGCGGGCGGTGAGGATGAGGACGCCGCCGTCGTACCCCCCGGCGCGGACCTGGCGGCACACCTCGAGCCCGTCGATGTCGGGCAGCCCGAGGTCGAGGATCATCAGGTCCACGCTGCCGGCCAGGGCCTTGGAGACTGCCGTCGAGCCTTCACCGACCCGCTCGACCTCGTAGCCCTCACGGCCGAGGGTGCGCACCAGCGGCATCGCAATTCCTTCGTCGTCCTCGACGATCAGCACCGTGGCCATGGTCATAGAGCATAGGGGTGGTCGGGCGCCTGCTCGGGGCGTCGGCGGAGCGCGTCGGCCAGCAGGAAGAGTAGGACTGCTCCGGGCAGGCCGAGGACGATGCCTGTCTCGAGCACGGTCAGGGAGCTCAGTCCACCCGCACCCGGGAGACCCAGCGAGACCTGGAGCACCTGCGCCACGAGGGTGCCACCGGCGGCGAGGGCGGCGGCGGAGCGCACCAGCAGCGAAGCTCGCGACCACAGGACGTAGCCCGCGACGATCGTGACGACTGCGGAGACTCCGGCCAGCACGGCGAGGTAGAAGGCGGCCGCGTAGGTAGCGGGAAGGGCGGCGACGAGGACGAGGCCGAGCAGGACGGAGGCGACCGCCGCCACCCGCGAGCAGCAGGTGGGGGCCTCGTCGTCCCGGGTGCCTGACACGAACCCGGCGGTGGTCATCGTGAGCTCCTGACCGGGACGGTCTGGGAGATGGAGCTCGGCGACCCCTGCCGGACGACCCGGGCGACGCTGTCGCCGTGGGTGCTGGTGGCGTACCCCTGGGAGGTGAGCACGTCGTGTCCGGTCGAGTCCATGTCAGGCACCTACGAGAGTACTTGAGTCCAGCAGGGCCGCCTCCCGCCCCTTGACGGCCCTGCCGGTTGTTCCTACAACTCCCCCCGGAGCGTGTGCTTACAACGTTAGGTCTGCCTCCCCCACGGTCAGGCAACGCGAGCACCACGCGATCTCCACAGTTGCGCAACAGTCCCGGGCTCCACGAAGACGCGTCTGGGGGGTGGGAACCTCTCCTGCGGGGTACGACGCTCGCTAGTCTGCGCCGCACGGGCAGACCGCCCCGGCACCGCACAAGGAGACAGCGTGCACCCATCGCAGTCGGGACCGGCATGAACCCCGACCTCGTCTATCTGCTCGCGGGCGCCGGCCTGCTCATCGCGGTCGTCCTCCCGTCCGCGCTGCGGCAGGTAGCGGTCTCCGCCCCGGTCGTGCTCCTGCTCGTCGGCATGCTCATGGGCCTGCTGCGACCCGAGAGCGTCGACGTCACCCCCATCACCAACCGCGCATTCGTCGAGCACCTCACCGAGTTCACGGTGATCATCGCGCTGATGGGTGTCGGGCTCGCCCTCGACCGGCCGCTCGACCTGCGCCGCTGGGAGAGCTGGAAGAAGTGGAACGCTGCGTGGCGGCTCCTGGGCATCTCGATGCTGCTCAGCATCGCCGGGGTCGCTCTCGTCGGCTGGTGGGTGCTCGGCCTCGCCCCCGCCGCCGCCATGCTGCTCGGCGCCGCGCTCGCGCCGACCGACCCGGTTCTCGCTTCCGACGTCCAGGTCGAGGGCCCCACGCCGGCCGACGAGGGGACGCCCACCGAGATCGACGAGAGCGACGAGGTGCGCTTCGCCCTGACCTCCGAGGCCGGGCTCAACGACGGCCTGGCCTTCCCGTTCCTCTACGCCGCGGTGTTCATGGCCACGCTCGGCCCGGTCACCGAGTGGGGCCTGCGCTGGCTGGGCTGGGAGCTCATCGGCAAGATCGTCGTGGGGGTCGCGCTCGGCGTCGTCGTGGGCTGGCTCCTCGCCAAGGCGGCCTTCCGCGGCCCGGTGCAGTCCCTGCGCATGGCCGAGACCGGGGAGCCTCTTCTCGCGCTTGCTGCGGTGCTGCTGGCCTACGGGGTCGCGGAGGCTGCCGGCGGCTACGGCTTCCTGGCGGTCTTCGCCTGTGCCATGACGATCCGCTCGGCCGAGCGCGGGCACCATTACCACAAGCACATGCACGAGATCATCGAGCGGCTCGAGCGGCTCCTGACCCTCGTCGTACTCCTGCTGCTCGGCGTCTCGATGACCAACGGGCTCCTCGCGAACCTCCCGTGGCAGTCGGTGCTCGTCGGGCTGCTCCTCGTCTTCGTCATCCGTCCGGCGGCCGGTCTCGTGGGCCTCGGCATACGTCGGAGGTCGTGTCGTATCGGCGACCATGTGCTGACCTCGCCGGAGCGGCTGACCACCTCGTTCTTCGGGGTCCGCGGCGTCGGGTCGCTCTACTACCTCGCCTACGCGACCGGACAGGCCGACTTCGGCAATGAGCAGGTGCTGTGGTCCACCGTCGCGTTCACGATCGCGCTGTCGGTGGTGGTGCACGGGGTCGCTGCCACCCCGGCGATGCGGTGGCTGGAGAGATCACGCGACGACCCGCGGGCGTGATGTGCGCGGGTCAGAGGACCCGGTCGCCGTACATCTCGCCGAGAGGGTCGGCGATGAGCTCGATGCGGGCTCCGTCGGGATCGGTGAAGTACACCGAGACCTCGCTGTGGACGACGTGCTCCACCCCGGACTCCTCGAGACGGTCGACGATGCCCTGCCAGCGCGACGGCTCCATCGAGATGGCGACGTGGTGCAAGCCGCCGAGCACCTCGGCGTACGGCCCGAGGTCGAGACCCGGGAAGTCGAAGAAGGCGAGCAGGTTCTGGTTGCCGATGTCGAAGAAGAAGTGCGAGGACCCCGGGTAGTCGCGGTTCTCGATCAGCTCGGTCAGGGGGAAGCCGAGGAGCCCCTGATAGAACGCGACGGTCCGCTCGACGTCGCCGCTGATCAGCGCCGTGTGGTGCAGACCCCGGGCGGTCGACCCGGGGCGTCCCCCGGTCGGCTTGAGGTGGATGGCCCGGATGCGCTCACGCTCGGCCCGGATCGCGGCGAGGTCAGGTGCGGTCATGCCCCCATGATGCGGGACTCCGACATCATTCAACCAGCGGGTCTCTCTCGGCGTGACGCGCGACATGGGCCCGCCTCGGTCACTACCGTCGGAGAAGGACGCAACGGCGCCCGACCGGATCGAGAGAGGTTCCCCCGATGAGTGACCCCAACCAGAACCAACCCCCCGAGGACAACGGGGCCCCGCCCCCACCCTCGGCCGGCCAGTCCTATCCGCCGCCCCCACCGCCGCCGGGGCAGGGCAGCTACGGTGCTAGCCAGCCCGCAGGGTGGCAGCAGCCCGGGGCGATGCCGCCTCCGCAGGCCTCCGGCGGGATCGGCCAGCCGGCCGACCTGATGCCGCGCTTCCTGGCGAGGCTGATCGACTTCGTGCTGCTCGCCGTCGTCAACGGCCTGCTGGTCAGCGTCGTCGTGATCGGCATCGTCCTCGGCTCGGATGCCGGCTCCCTCACCGGCTGGGGCGTGGGCAACGGGACGTCGTGGGCGGCAAACGCCGTGTCCTCGGTCCTCACCGCCGCGATCTCGCTGGGCTACTTCACGTTCATGGAGTCCAGCCGCGGCCAGACCATCGGCAAGATGCTGCTGAAGCTCCAGACCCGTGGCCCCGACGGCGGCAACCCCACGTTCGAGCAGGCGCTCAAGCGCAACGCGTTCACGGCGATCGGCGTCCTCGGGATCATCCCGTTCCTGGGCTTCCTCGCCGGCTTGCTGAGCCTGGCCGCCGTCATCATGATCGCGGTGACGATCAGCAACAACACCGCGACCCGTCGCGGGTGGCACGACGACTTCGCCGGCGGCACGCAGGTCGTCAAGATCGGGTGATCCGCCTCCGGCGTACCGCCTGGCCACTGACCACGTGTCGTGGACCCAACCCCGGCGGTATGCCGCTTCTGAAGAGTCCATAACCCCGCGTTACAGCGCAAAGCGGCCGCGGGCCTGGGCGTGGCTCAGGACCGCGGCTTCTTCGTGCGCGGTTTCTTCGTCTGCTTCTTGTCGTACGACGGCCGCCGGGACGCGCCACCCTCCCCCTCGGGGCTCAGCTCGATGAGCTTGCCGGAGATGCGGGTGCGCTCGAGCGCTGCGAACGTCCCGGCAGGGAGGTCCGCGGGGAGCTCGACGAGCGAGTGGTCACCGCGGATGTCGATGTGGCCGAAGTCGTCGCGTCCGAGGCCCCCTTCGTTGGCGATCGCGCCGACGATCTGACGAGGCTCGACCTTGTGGCGCTTGCCGACGGCGATCCGGTAGGTCGCGTAGGAGACGTTCGAGCGGCCCCTGGGCGGCCGGGCCTCACGGCGCCGTGGCCGGCCGTCCTCGGCGTCGCGGCGGCGGCCCTTCTCGTGGTCCCACGCCCCACGCTTGCCCTCGCGCTTGCCCTCGAAGGCCCGCTTGGGCTCCGTCTCGGGCTCCATCAGCAGCGGCTGCCCGTCCTGGGCCATGATCGCGAGCGCGGCCGCGATGTCGGCGGCCGGGACGTTGTGCTCCTGCTCGTAGTCGGTGACGAGGTCGCGGTAGAAGGAGAGCTTGTCGGAGGCGAGAGCCTCGGTGATGGAGTCGGTGAAGCGTGTCACCCGGGTGACGTTGACGTCCTCGACGGTGGGCAGCCCCATCTGGGTCAGCGGCTGACGGGTCGCCTTCTCGATCGACCGAAGCAGGTGCCGCTCCCGCGGGGTGACGAACGAGATCGCATCGCCACTGCGGCCTGCGCGCCCGGTGCGGCCGATCCGGTGCACGTAGGACTCGGTGTCGGTGGGGATGTCGTAGTTGACGACGTGGCTGATCCGCTCCACGTCGAGGCCGCGGGCCGCCACGTCGGTGGCGACAAGGATGTCGAGGCGGCCGTCACGGAGCTGGTTGATCGTCCGCTCCCGCTGCGCCTGCTGGACATCGCCGTTGATGGCCGCCGCCTCGAAGCCTCGGGCGCGGAGCCGCTCGGCGAGAACCTCGGTCGCCTGCTTGGTGCGGACGAAGACGATCATCCCCTCGAAGTTCTCGACCTCCAGGATCCGGGTGAGCGCGTCGAGCTTCTGCTGGTGGGCGACCTGCAGGTAGCGCTGGGCGGTGTTCGCGGCCGTGGTGGTCTTGTTCTTGACCGTGATCTCGACCGCGTCGGTGAGGTACTTCTTGGAGATCCGGCGGATCTGCGCGGGCATGGTCGCCGAAAACAGCGCGACGTGCTTGTCGTCCGGGGTGTCGGCCAGGATCGTCTCGACGTCCTCCTGGAAGCCCATCTTGAGCATCTCGTCGGCCTCGTCGAGCACCAGGAACCGCAGCTCGGTGAGATCGAGCGTGCCCTTCTCGAGGTGGTCCATGATCCGGCCGGGCGTCCCCACGATCACGTGCACCCCCCGCCGCAGGGCGGACAGCTGGATGCCGTAGGCCTGACCGCCGTACACCGGGAGCACGTGCAGGCCGGACAGGTGCGCGGCGTACCGCTCGAAGGCCTCCGACACCTGGAGCGCGAGCTCACGGGTGGGCGCGAGGACGAGGACCTGCGGCTTCTTCTGCTTGAGGTCGATCCGCGACAGGATCGGCACCGCGAACGCCGCGGTCTTGCCCGTCCCGGTCTGCGCGAGTCCCACGACGTGGCGACCCTCCAGGAGGGCGGGGATCGTGGCGGCCTGGATCGGCGAGGGCGACTCGTAGCCCACGTCGTCGAGGGCGCGAAGCACCCGCTTGTCGATGCCGAGGTCGGCGAAGGTCGGCGTGGTGTCGAGCTCGCCGGACTCGGCCGCGGCGTCAGGTGAAGGCATCCGGTAAGGCTACCCCTGTGTCGGCGGTCACCCGGAGGTCACCGGCGGTCGAGGATGTCCTCCATCTGTGCGATCTCCTCCTTCTGCGTCTTCACGATCTCGTCGCACAGCTGCTCGATCTCCTGGTCGGTGATGTCGGACTCCTCGCACATCACGATCGCACTGGAGTGGTGCGGGATCATCGAACGCAGGAAAGCGTCGTCCCCGACGAAGCCCTGCACCCGCGCGAGCGAGAAGCTTGCCACGAACAGCAGGGCGAAACCACCGATGAGCAGGTAGTTCAGCCGCTTGTTCTCGTACATGGCGCCCATGACGACCAGCATCAGGATCGCCATCGGCGCGACCATCATCAGGGCCATGTAGACCCGGTTGATGTTCGGGATGAAGTGGGCCCACGAGTCGATCAGCGCGTAGGTCAGGAGGAACATGACCACGGAGTTGATCGCCAGCACGGTGTAGAGCCTGTTGTACATATGGGCACGGTTCCCGGCTCCGCGTGGAACGAAACGGACACCGGCCCAGCGACGCTCCTACGCCGTCGCGCCGCCTGCCGGCCGACGGAGTACGACGACCGAGCGGCCCGTCACGGGGAACTCGTCACCGGCCCGGAACACCGGGGCGTCGTCGAAGACCGACACGATCCCGATCTGGTCGTCGCTGGTGTCGAGCGCGACGATCCACCCGTCGTCGTACAGCCCCTCGGGGATCGTGAAGGGGATCGACTCGTGGTAGGCGTTGAAGGCCACCAGGAACGAGTCCCCCACCACCGGCCCCCCTCGCGGGTCCGGCTCGGGGATCGCCTCGCCGTTGAGGAAGACCATCATCGACAGCGCGTGGCTCTCGTTCCAGTCGGTGTCGCTCATGGGCACGCCGGTGCACTTGTACCAGCCGATCTCGGGACGACCGGCCTTGTCGACCGAGCCCCCGGGGAAGCGGCGGCGGCGGAACACCGGCTGGTCGTGGCGCAGAGCCACCACCCGTCGCGCGAACGCGAGCAGCTCCTCCTGCCACGGCTCGAGCTTCCAGTCCACCCAGGCCAGCTCGTTGTCCTGGCAGTAGACGTTGTTGTTGCCCTGCTGGCTGCGGCCGAGCTCGTCGCCGTGGGCGATCATCGGCACACCCTGGGAGAGCAGCAGCGTGGTGAGGAAGTTGCGCTGCTGGCGGGCGCGGAGCGCGAGAATCTCCTCGTCGTCGGTCTCGCCCTCGACGCCGCAGTTCCACGAGCGGTTGTGGCTCTCGCCGTCCGCGCCCCCCTCGCCGTTGGCCTCGTTGTGCTTGTCGTTGTAGGAGACGAGGTCGCGCATCGTGAAACCGTCGTGGGCGGTGATGAAGTTGATCGAGGCGATGGGCTTGCGGTTGGAGTGCTCGTAGAGGTCGGCCGACCCGGTGATGCGGGACGCGAACTCGCCGAGCGTCGAGGGCTCGGCGCGCCAGAAGTCACGGACGGTGTCGCGGTACTTGCCGTTCCACTCCGTCCACAGCGGCGGGAAGTTGCCGACCTGGTAGCCGCCGTCGCCGACGTCCCACGGCTCGGCGATGAGCTTGACCTGGCTGACGACCGGGTCCTGCTGGACGAGGTCGAAGAACGCCGAGAGCCGGTCGACCTCGTGGAACTGGCGGGCCAGCGACGAGGCGAGGTCGAAGCGGAACCCGTCGACATGCATCTCGGTGACCCAGTAGCGCAGAGAGTCCATGATCAGCTGGAGCACGTGCGGGTGGCGCATCAGCAGGCTGTTGCCGGTGCCGGTGGTGTCGAAGTAGTGGGCCTTGTCCTCGTCGACGAGGCGGTAGTAGGCGGCGTTGTCGATGCCGCGGAAGCACAGGGTCGGCCCCTGGTGGTTGCCCTCGGCGGTGTGGTTGTACACCACGTCGAGGATCACCTCGATGCC
>DATHVS010000243.1:0-5621 GCA_035461195.1 Nocardioidaceae bacterium | reverse complement strand
GAGGTCGCGCAGGCGCAGGATCTCCTTGCGCAGCTCCTCCTCGACGTCGGCCGCCTTCGGGTCTGGCGGAGCCTCGAGGGTGTCCATGCGCTCGTGGAGCTGCAGCAGCGACCTGCGCAGCTCGATGGTCTCGGCCCGCAGGCGGGACCACTCGCGCTCGTACTCGAACGCCACGTCGGCGACGGTGCGGTCGGGGTCGCGCCGGAACAGCACCGCCCACGGCGAGAGCACGCTCAGGTCGTGGCGGAAGTCGCGGAAGAACCCGTGGGAAGCGAAGAGCTGCGACCATCGCTCGGGGGGCTGGACGTTGACGTGCGTCGGCTCGTCCAGGTCGCCCGGCGTCGACGACAGCAGGACGCGGTCGCTGGCCGCGACCAGGTTGGCGACCGCCCGGTCGGCGTCGGCGGGATCGAGGTGCTCGATGACCTCGATGCAGGTGACGAGGTCGTACTCACCCTCGATGGGGTCGGTCAGCGACCCCACCCGCACGTACGGCCGGGCCCCATCGGCCGCAGCGGCGATGGCGACCTCGGACAGGTCGAAGCCGAACGCCTCGACCCCGCGCTCGCGCAGCGCGGCGACGAGGAAGCCCCTCGCACACCCGGCGTCGAGCACCCTGCGTGGTGCGAGCTGCGAGACGATGCCGTCGGCGACCCGACCGAAGAAGTCGGTCCAGTAGACGTCGTCGTCGTACGGCACCGTGTACGTCTCGAAGTACCACCGCCCGTACAGGCGCCGAGCGTCGAGACGCGAGGGTTCCCCGCCCTGGGCGGAGGGGAGGCGGGGGGTTCCCTTCCCTGGAGAAGACACGAGGAGTGAGTCTACTCTCCGGCCCGCGGCCATCGATCCGTCGCTCGCAGGCCACGGCGTAGGCTGCTCGCCTGTTCCTGTCCTATCACCGGAGCCCCGACCGCTGAACTGCCCATGAAACTCATCATCCAGGTTCCTTGCCTCAACGAAGAGGCACAGCTTCCGGCCACACTGGGCGATCTGCCGCGCCGGGTCGCGGGCTTCGACGAAGTCGAGTGGCTGATTATCGACGACGGGTCCACGGACCGTACGGTCGAGGTGGCGCGCGCCCACGGCGTCGACCACGTCGTCAAGCTCACCAACAACAAGGGTCTGGCCTCGGCGTTCCAGGCTGGGCTCGACGCCGCCCTGAAGCTCGGCGCCGACGTCGTCGTCAACACGGATGCCGACAACCAGTACTCGGGGTCCGACATCCCGGCGCTGCTGGCGCCGATCGTCGCCGGTCGCGCCGACATGGTGGTGGGCGACCGCAACGTGATGTCCATCGATCACTTCTCCGTGGCCAAGAAGCGGCTGCAGCGGGTGGGGAGCTGGGTGGTGCGGCACGCGTCCGACACGTCAATCCCGGACGCGACGTCGGGCTTCCGCGCCTACAACCGCGAGGCTGCACTCGGGCTCACCGTCGTCTCGAAGTTCACCTACACACTGGAGTCGCTCATCCAGGCGGGCAAGAGCCTGGTCGCCGTCGAGCACGTTCCGATCACGACGAACGACAAGACCCGCGAATCACGGCTGTTCACGTCGATGTGGTCGTACATAGGACGCAACGTCATCGCCATCTTCCGCATCTACACCGGCTACGAACCCTTGCGGGTGTTCTCGGCGCTGGCCGCGATCCTTGCCCTGGGTGCCCTGCTCGCCTGGAGCCCCTTTCTGTGGGACTGGCTGGTACGCGGCGACCGGTCAGGCCATCTGCAATCGATCGTCCTCGGGGGCGTGCTCACGATGGCGGCGCTCCAGGTGTTCGTCCTCGGCGTGTTGGCCGACGCCATCGCATCACATCGCATCGTGAGCCAGCTCACGCTCGAACGTGTCCGGCGCATCGAGCTTGAGCTGGGGGTCGCGCCGTCCCACTATGCGGCGGGGAACGCACGCGGCGAACAGGCCGGGGCCGAGATCGACGGCCCTGCCGCCGGTCTTCCTGGCCAGGTGGCCGCGCCGGAGCGGTCAGAGCGTGCCTCGGCGCAGCGTGGCGCCTGAGCAGCCGCGCGTCCGCCTGGTCGTCCTGAACTGGAACGGGACGGACCACCTCGCCGCGTGCCTCGATGCCTTGTCCGTGCTCGATTGGCCAGCAGAGCGACTGGACCTGGTCGTGGTCGACAACGCGTCGACCGACGGCAGCGATGCGATCGTCGAAGGGTATCCCCGCATACGGCTGGTGCGGAACGATCACAACGGCGGGTTCGTGGCGAACAACCTGGCGCTGCGCGAGCTCGATGACGTCGATTACGTCGGTCTCGTGAACGCGGATTCGTTCGTCGAGCCCGGCTGGCTGCGTGCCCTCGTGGCGGCCATCGAGACGGACGAGCACCTGGGCGCGGTGTCCGCCCGCATGCTGTTCGCCGACCGCTTCGTCGAGGTCGCGATCGAGTCACCGACGTTCAGCCCGGCAGGGCCCGACCCCCGAGACCTGGGCGTCATGGTCAGCGGCGTGCGGGTCGACGGCGTCGATCGGTGGCGTGACGCCCAGGTGGTCGGCGGCGCCTGGGGCATCGAGCACGCTGGCGACGGCACCACCTTCCAGTGGACGAGCGACCGGGCCACCGTGCGGGTGCCGGTCGGAGACGGCTCCCGGCTTCCCGCCTGCGTCGAGATGGCGCTGGCAGCCGAGACGACCAAACGGATCACCGCGCGGTCCGGTGACGTCGTGCGCCAGCTCGAGGTCGATCCCCGGCGTGCTTGGATCGACGTCCCGGTTGCCGGGGAGCCCGTCGACATCGTGAACAACGCCGGGTCCGTGCTGATCGAGGGTGGCTATGGCGCCGACCGCGGCTTCCTCGAGCCGGACGACGGCCAGTACGACACGCCCGCGGAGGTGTTCGCCTGGTGCGGGGGCAGCGTGCTGCTCCGCCCCGCCTACCTCGCTGATGTCGGACTGTTCGACGACCGCTTCTTCCTCTACTACGAGGACACCGACCTGTCGTGGCGGGGACGCAGCCGGGGCTGGCGCTACCGCTACGTCCCTGACGCCCGGGTGCGGCACGTCCACGCGGCCTCGACCGGCGAGGGATCGCCGGTCTTCCAGCACTACGTCGAGCGGAACCGGCTGCTCATGCTGGTCAAGAACGCCCCGGCGACCATGGCGGCCAACGCTGTGTGGCGCTACCTGCTCACGACGCTGTCGTACGCGCGGCGCGACATCGTGGCTCCGCCGCTCCGGCTCCACCGGCCCCGACCGACGGTCGTCGCCCGCCGGGTGAGGTCGTTCGCGGACTTCCTGCGTCAGCTCCCCGCCGCGCTGAGCCAGCGCCGCCGGATCCGCCGATCCGCCACGGTGGGCGACGGCGAGCTGATGGCGTGGGTCGTGCGCCGGTGAAGGTCGCCGTCTACGACCGGTACTGGTCGACCGGGGGCGGGGGCGAGAAGTTCGCTGCCGGGGTGGCCGCCGCTCTCGCCGGAGAGCACGACGTCCGCCTGTTGGCCCACGCCGGGTTCGATGTCGAGTGGCTCGCCGAGCGGCTCAACCTCGACCTCTCGGACGTGACCGTTGACGTGCTCGACGACGAGCTGGGCGTTGCCCGAGCGTCCGCAGCGTACGACCTGTTCGTCAACGCGTCGTACCTGAGCTGGGACGCGAACCGCGCTCGGCACGGCATCTTCATCGTGCACTTCCCCGGCCCGCGGCCGGATGCGGCCGAACGGTCCCGCCGGTGGCTCGCCGCTCGTGCGGCCCGCGTCCTCGTACCAGGCACCGTGGCTGTCGAGCTCGGAGACCGCTTCTACACGCCCGAGTCGACTCGCTTCCACAGCGTTCGCTGGACCGGGGGCGACGCCGAGCTGGTCGTGTCATCCGTGACCGGGGGACGCGTGCCCGTCACGGTGCTGCTCGGCCGCTACCTTCCTCCCGCCGTGGCCCCGCTCGACGTGGTGGCCGAGGTCGAGGGTGCCGTGGTGGGGCGGGCGGCCGTCGAGGCGCGGACCTCGCGCTTGGACCGCGGGCGCACCGTCGCGCTGTCGTTCCCCGTCGACGTTCCGGCAGGCGGCCACGTGCGTGTCGACCTGCGGTGCCGCTCGTGGGTACCTGCCGAGCTCGGCATCGGTTCCGACCGCCGGCCGCTCGGTGTGCCCGTCGTCGGCGTCCACGCCGGCGGTGGCTGGCGCGCCGCGGTCGCGCGCGGCGCGCCGGTCCTCGCCGGGCAGACCGGGGCTCCCACCCACCTCGACACCTACGACCGGTTGGTCGCCAACTCGCGCTACACCCAAGGGTGGGTCGAGCGGCTCTGGCACCGGTCGAGTGACGTCCTCTATCCGCCTGTCCGCCTGATGGAACGCCGTCGCAAGGGGCCGATCATCCTGTCGGTCGGCCGGTTCTTCCTGCCCGGCAGCGGTCACAACAAGAAGCAGCTCGAGATGGTCTCGGCGTTCCGCCGGCTGGTGGAACGGGGCGGAGCCGACGGCTGGCAGTATCACCTCGTCGGCGGCTGCGCGCCCGATCACCGGCCGTACCTCGATCAGATCCGGGCGGCGGCGTCCGGCCTGCCGGTCGTGCTCCATCCCGACTCGTCTGGTGCCGAGCTGCGCGATCTGTATGGCCGGGCCTCGATCTTCTGGCACGCCGCGGGGCTGGGTGAGGATCCGGAGCGTCATCCCGATCGTTACGAGCACTTCGGCATCTCCACGGTCGAGGCCATGTCGGCCGGGGTCGTGCCGGTGGTCATCGACGCGGCTGGCCAGGTCGAGATCGTCGAGCACGGGTCGTCGGGCTACCGCTTCGTCGGCCTGGACGGTCTCGTGGCCCACACGGAGCGGCTGATCGTCGATCCGAGCTGGCGCGACACGTTGTCGGGAGCGGCGGAGCGCCGGGCGCAGCGGTTCGGTTGGAACGCCTTCGTGACGAGGGTGCGTGACGAGGTGGCCTCACTGGGGTGAGATGAGCCGCCCGGCGGGGTCGTCCACCACCCTGGTTAGTGCGGCTCGGCTCGCGGCGGGCGAATCCACGCGCCATTCGCCGCCCAGGGCGATGACGCCGCCGATGTCGCCGTCGCCTCCCGCCGTCACGTCGAGGCGCACGGCCCGGCGGCGCACCGTGTGCGTGCGCTGGAGGTGCTCGTCGAGCACGCGAACCGTCAGATCGTAGACGCCGCCGGCGAGGGGGAACCGGGGTATGTGGTACTCGACCACCGGAGACCCGGTGCCGCGGATGTCGAACCGATGGTGGGGCCCCGCGACGTGCACGCCGTCCGTCCGATAGAAGCCGAGGCCGAGTGCGATGGGACCGTCGGTGGGGACGTCGAGCCTCACGCGCACCGTCAACGGCGAGCCCGAGGGAACCACATTGACGGTCCGCCCCGAGGCATCGACGAAGTCGACCTCGCGGATGTACCAGCCGCCCGAGCCCTCGTCGACATCCGGGACCTCCGCGGTCAGCTTTTCATGCGCCCGGCGGTCGTCGCGCACCGACTCGAGGTAGGCGCTGACGACCTCGTGCGCGTCGCCCTCCTTCTGCAGCGTGCCGTGGTCGAGCCAGGCGGCGCTGTCGCACATGCTGCGAACGGAATCGAGCGAGTGACTCACGATCACGACGGTCCGCCCGCTGGCGCGCAGGTCGGCGAACTTCTCCATGCAACGCTGCTGGAAGCTCTCGTCGCCGA
>DATHVS010000242.1:0-1539 GCA_035461195.1 Nocardioidaceae bacterium | reverse complement strand
TGTCGTTCGACGAGGTATTGCTGATCGGCCTCGTTCCGGGCATCGTGACCGTGCTCGTCACGCGGTCTGTGACGCGGAGGACCCGACACCGTGGCGGTGGCGATGTCGCCTCGGACCGCTCGGGCGCACCGCGGGGTCGGTCGACATCAGGAGCGGTGTGATCAGGCCAGCTTGGCGGTCATCGCCATCGATGCGGCCCCGCGGCCGAGCGTCGCGCGGATCTACAGGATTCGCGTGCGGCAGCGGCTAACGCATCGAGCCGTTCGGGCCGCGAACCCAGCCTCCGTCGTGACCGAGAGGAGATGAGAACGAGATGACCAGTAGCAGAACCGCAGAAGTCCTCGCCGAGCCCCTGGGCGCGGTGGACACCGCACGCCTGGTCTTCACCCGTGGCGCCTCACACCTCACCATCGGGGTGGACGGCTCCATGGACGACCTCTACCGGGCCCGGTTCGACGGGAAGGTGCCCCACGTCTCGGTAGATGGAGGCACCGTCACCGTCAAGTACCGCCCCAGCCTGCGTCCCCCACGCGGTGAGATCACCCTCTCAGGGCGGATCCCATGGGCCATCAGGGCCCACATGGGGATGTCCGATGTCGTCGCAGACCTGAAGGCCCTCGAGCTCGCCGACCTGGAGATCTCCGGGGGCACCTCCAAGATCACGGTGAGGCTGCCTCGCCCGAACGACGCCGTCCGGGTCCGGATCGGTGCAGGCGCCAGCAACCTCGAGCTGGTCCGGCCGGCCGGCGTTGCTGTCCGGGTCCGCATCGGGGGCGGCGGCTCGAAGCTGGCCATCGACGACTTCAGCGTCGACGCTGCCGGAGGCAGGACCGACTGGCGAAGCCCCGACTACGACGTGGCCGAGGGCCGCTACGACATCGAGATCGGTGCCGGAGCCAGCAAGATCACCGTCCGAACCTGAAAACACCACAGCAGGCCCGCGGGACCGTGTTACGTACCTGCCGGGCCTGCCAACGCTGCACGTGGCCGAGCACACCTGGGAGCGGAGCTGCTATCCGGGCTGTACTTCGCCGGCGCGCAGCTGCTTGAGGTGTTTCCGCTGCTCAACTTCATCAAGACCGTGTCGCTCGGCGTGGGGTGCGCTGTGCTACGCCGGTCAGTTCAACGTCACGGTCGTCGCCGACGCACGCCTACCCCGACCTGGAGGTTTCGTAGCGGGTGTCGAGGACGAGCTTCCAGCGGTGCATCGGCGTAGCACGTCACTTTGCGTTGGTGTCCAAATCGTCCCGGCGAACGGCCCGCCAGGTCCGTCACCGCGTCACCCTCGAGCCGCTCCCCGACACCGCCGCCTGACCTGAACACCTCTCCAACAGCCGAGCGCGACCCCTCGGCGGCGTCAACCTGCCCACCATCATCCGAGCCACGCACCCACCAGCTTGACCCGACGCCATTTTCACCTCAGTGATGGTCGAGCCGTGGGCGGCGCCTCCATGACGGCCATAGAACGCTTCGTCGTGGCAGCCGCGCGGTAAGCCTCACGACGGGGAGGGCCAGGGGCGACCTTCCCTGGCTCCTGTT
>DATHVS010000241.1:0-2806 GCA_035461195.1 Nocardioidaceae bacterium | reverse complement strand
GGAGAAGGTCACCGTCTCCCTCCGCCACTCCCGCACCCACGCCGAGGACTGCACCGACTGCGAGACGAAGGAGGGCAGGCTCGACCGGATCGAGCGCGTGATCAGCCTCGAGGGCGACCTCGACGAGGACCAGCAGCGCCGGCTCCACGAGATCGCCGACCGCTGTCCTGTGCACCGGACGCTGCACGACGAGGTCGTCGTGGACACGACCGTCACGACGGAGAACGGCCGCGCCTGACCCGCGGCGCGGCGCTCGGTGCGCCTGCTCGATGCGGCAGATGTGACGGGTCGGCTCCTGGAGACGCTCAGCGTGGCCGAGCCAGTGCATCGGCGGCTCTGTCGTCCACCGCCACAGCGGGTCGCGCCGCCCTGCTCTCGTGGAGACCGAGTGCGACCACCGACACGAGCACGACCACGAAACCGGTCCACTGGCTTGCGTCGAGCCGACCATCGAGCAACGTCACCCCCACCGCCGCCGCCGTGAGTGGGAAGGCCAGCTCGGCCAGGGTCGCCCTCGAGGCGGGGGTCTGCCGCAGGGCGAGGTAGTACAGCACCAGCGCGAGCAGGCCCGGGACCAGTGCCAGCAGGACCAGCCGTGGCACGAGCGCCCGCGGGACCTCCACCGGGTCGCCGGTGACCATGACGACGGCCGCGAGGGCCACCAGTCCGATGGCGAAGCGCAAGGTCGTGAGGTGCACGTAGGACAGCTCTGCGGTCACCAGACGCCCCAGCACCGTGCCGGCGGCCCACAAGGCAGCGGCGCCGACCGCGAGCAGCGCCGGCACGAAGCCCTCCACGCCCACCCCGAACGGTTCGGGGAAGGCGAGCAGCCAGGCGCCGAGGACCGCCGGCACAGCGAACAGGGGGAACCGACTCGTCACACGCTCACGCAGGATGATGGCGGCCAGCAGCAGGGCGAGCAGCGGCTGAAGCTTCTGGAGCACCTGCGGCGTGATCGGGTCGCCGAGCCGGAAGGCCGCGGTGAACATCACGGTGGCCAGTGCGGACGAGCCGGCCCCGATGACCACGACGCCGACCTTGCTCCGCAGGCTCGAGGCGGCCAGGGCCCGGGCTGCCGGCAGCAGCCAGGGCGAGACGACGAGCACCAGGACGAGGTGCTCCACGAGCACCAGCGACAGCGTCGGCATCTGTTTGGACAGCGGCTCGCGAAGAAGCGCGGAGAAGCCCCAGAGACTGGCGGCGACGGCGACGAGCCAGGTCCGGTCCCCTGCTCGGCGCAGCTGCGGGTCTGACATCGGTCTCTCCCTCCGCTCGGCCCGCCACCGGAAGCTGACCGACGCCTTGGAGGTCGTCGGGCGGATGCGGAGGAGGACGGCTCCACCATGCTCGACCAGTTCGGAAAGGCTGTCCATGGCGTCGGCTGCGGCTCGCCGAGGGTGGGGAAACGTGCGCCGTCGAGCCTTCCCACCACAGCTCGGGGCAGGGCAGAATCGGCGTACTGACGGCTGTGTCCAGCTCGGGACTGCCGGCCAGTGGTGCAGGACGACACAGCCTCCTAGGTGCGGCCGAGACCCGCTCGGCCCAGGCGTGAGGAGACAGTCGTGCGCTTCAGCTATGTCATGCTTCCCGACTACTCGCTCGAGGAGTCGCTCCGTTCCATCCGGCTGGCCGACGAGCTCGGTTTCTACGCCTGCTACGCGGCGGACGAGACCTGGCACAAAGACCTCTGGCTGCTCTTCGCCGCGGCCTCCCAGCACACGGAGCAGATCCGTTTCGGGCCGAGCGTGTCGTCGGTCGTGCTGCGCGAGCCGACCCTGATCGCACAGGCCGCTGCCACGTTGGACGAGCTCACGAACGGGCGGGCCGAGGTCGTCTTGTCGAGCGGGAACTTCGGGCTTCTGGCGCAGTACGGCATCAACTGGGCGAAGACCAAGCCCCTCTCCCGCGTGAAGGAGGGAGTCCACGTCGTGCGGACCCTGCTCGACGACGGTGCCATCACCTTCGACGGTGACTTCTTCACCTACAACGGCCTGTTCACCTTCGCCCGCCCGGTCCAGGAGCGCCTACCGGTCAAGATGGGCGCGATGCGCGGGCCGAAGTCGTTCGAGGCGGCCGCGGAGTTCTCCGACGGCTGCCACCACGCCCTCAGCTACACGCGCCCGGCCTACGACTACGCGGCCGAGCACCTCCGGATCGGCGCCGAGCGAGCAGGCAAGGACTGGACCCAGCTCGACTTCGGCGCCTGGGTGGTGCTCGCCGTCGGGCGCGACTCCGCGGCCGCCAAGGACGCCGCCCGCAGCATGGTGGGCATCTACGCCTCCTCCATGCCTGCGGAGCAGCTCGAGCGCAACGGCGTCGACCCCGAGAGTCTCAAGCCGATCATCGATGCGATCGCCGGCGGCGACTTGGCCCGAGGCATAGAGCTGACCAGCCCGGAGATCACCGAGAAGCTCTCGTTCGCCGGCACTCCTGACGAGGTCACCGAGAAGATCAAGCAGATCGAGCCGGCCGGCGTCAACCACCTGATCGCCGCGATCACCGACGCTTCGCTCGTCAAGGCGTTCACCGGCCGGGCCCTGGACGGTGTGGCCACCGTCGACGAGCAGCTGCGGCTGCTGCACGACGAGGTCATGCCGAACTTCCGCTGAGACCGGCGACGAAGAAGTGGCCGCCCCAGGAGGGGCGGCCACTTCCGTGTCCGACGGTCGTCGCCGGGTCAGGCCCGTCTCACGAGGCGGCCGAGGTCGGGCGTGCACAGCCGGCCGTCGCCATCACCGTCTGTCCGGCCAGGAGATCGGCGTCCCGCTGAGGCAGGATCCACACCCGCATCAGCACGGCGTACACC
>DATHVS010000240.1:0-3155 GCA_035461195.1 Nocardioidaceae bacterium | reverse complement strand
ACGGGAACCCGGGTGCGGTTCTGGCCGGACCGGCAGATCTTCACCAAGGACGCCACGTTCACCTACGACGAGCTCGTCACCCGCGCCCGGCAGACCTCGTTCATCGTCCCCGGCCTCGAGCTGGTCATCCGCGACTTGCGTGGCGACGAGCCTGTCGAGGAGCGCTTCCGTCACGACGGCGGCATCACCGAGTTCTGTGACTTCCTCGCAGCCGACGAGCCGGTGAGCGAGATCCTGCGCCTCCAGGGGCACGAGCAGTTCACCGAGACGGTCCCGGTCCTCGACGACAAGGGGCACATGACCCCGCAGGACGTGGAGCGGGACCTCGTCGTCGATGTCGCGGTCCGGTGGGGCACCGGCTACGAGACGGAGATGCGCTCGTTCGTGAACGTCATCGCCACCCCGAAGGGCGGCACCCACGTGTCTGGCTTCGAGCAGGCGATGACCAAGACCTTCAACGACGTGCTGCGCAGCACCAAGCAGCTCAAGGTCAACGACGCCGACGTCATCAAGGACGACGTGCTCGAGGGCCTCACCGCGGTCGTCACCGTGCGGCTCGCCGAGCCGCAGTTCGAGGGCCAGACCAAGGAGGTCCTCGGCACCCCGGCTGCCCGGACGATCGTGCGGCGGGTGGTCTCGGCGGAGCTGAAGAAGTTCCTGACCTCCAACAAGCGGGCTGAGAAGGCGCAGGCCAGGCTGGTCATGGAAAAGGTCGTCGGCGCCTGCCGCACCCGGATCGCGGCACGGCAGCACAAGGAGACCCAGCGCCGGAAGAACGCCCTGGAGTCGAGCGCGCTGCCTGCCAAGCTGGCCGACTGCCGCTCCAACGACATGGAGAAGAGCGAGCTGTTCATCGTCGAGGGTGACTCCGCACTCGGCACCGCAAAGCTCGCCCGCAACTCGGAGTTCCAGGCACTGCTGCCCATCCGGGGCAAGATCCTCAACGTGCAGAAGGCCTCGGTCGGGGACATGCTCAAGAACGCCGAGTGCGCCTCGATCATCCAGGTCGTCGGGGCCGGGTCGGGGCGCACCTTCGACATCGACGCCCGGCGCTACGGCCGGATCATCTTCATGGCCGACGCCGACTCCGACGGCGCCCACATCCGGACCCTCCTGACAACGCTGTTCTTCAAGTACATGCGTGAGCTGATCTTGGAGGGGCGGGTCTACTCCGCGGTGCCCCCGCTCCACCGCATCGAGCTGTCGAACCCGAAGAAGGGGATGGACAAGTACATCTACACCTACTCCGACCCGGAGCTGCAGCGCAAGCTCGCCGAGCTCTCGAAGAAGGGCGTCCGCTGGAAGGAGCCGATCCAGCGCTACAAGGGTCTCGGTGAGATGGACGCCGACCAGCTCGCGGAGACCACGATGGACCCGCGACGTCGTACCCTCCGTCGGATCACCGTCGACGACGCCGACGGCGCCGCCCAGGTGTTCGAGCTCCTGATGGGCTCAGACGTGGCGCCGCGCAAGGAGTTCATCGTCCAGGGGGCCTACGAGGTCGACGCCGACGCCATCGACGCCTGAGGACCCGTGGCAGGGGAGTCCCGGACCGTCAGGCGTCGACGGGCTCGAGGAGGCCCGTGTCCACGTCGTAGACGAACCCGCCGACCTTCACCTCGTTGTCGATGAGCGGGTGACAGCGGACCTTCGCGACGTCCTCGCGGAGAGCCTCGAGCTGGTCGGTGACCACGCCGAAGCTCTGCCAGCTGGCGTCCGTGCCGCTGGACCGGCTGACCTTCTCCTGGAGCTCGTGCTCCGTGGCCGAGGCCATCGCACAGCGGGTGTGGGGGACTACCAGGATCCGGTTGACGCCGAGCAGGTGCACGCCCAGAATCAGCGCCTCGAGGGCGGCAGGGGTCACCCGAGCCCCAGGGTTCCTGAAGATCTTTGCGTCACCGGGGGCCAGGCCGAGGAGACCGAGGGGGTCGATCCGGGAGTCCATGCAGGTGACGATGGCGATCCCTGCGCGGGCGACGCCGTCGTACCCGGCGAGGTCGAAGTCGGCGGCGAAGCGACGGTTGGCATCGAGGAGGTCTTCGAAGTCATGGGTCACAGGGGAAGGTTACCGGGGCGCGCTCGTCTCGCCGGCGCGAGGCCCGGAGAAGTCTCGGGCGAGGTCGTCGACCCCGGCGGCGTCGAAGGCACGGATGAGCAGGAACCCGATGACGGCGCCGAGCGTCACCCCGAGCACCAGGATGACGACTGTCCCGGTCAGGACCGTCCGCACGGTGTGCTGCCAGTCGTCCGTGAGGTCCGTTCGGGGCATGTCTCCACGATCCTCCGATGGGGCAGGTCACCGGGTCCCCCGGATCGGGTATCTGAGGGACCGCGGAGCAGCCGCATCGTGATGACTTGCCGCACCCCCTCGACTCGTGGGCCAGGTCGGGAGAGGCTTGTGGTGTGTGCTCGACGAGCACCGGTACGGGGGAGGTCGATCGTGTTGTGCAGCTCAACCGGCGAGGCGGTGTTCGATCTGCCTCACTCGATCGAGGCGCCTGCGCAGGCCCGGGCGCTGATCGAGAGGCATCTTTGCCCGGTACACGGACAGGACGCGCTCGCCGCGGCGCAGCTGGTGGTGACCGAGCTGGCCACCTGCGCGGTCCTGTACGGCAAGCCGCCGATCCGTCTCGACCTCGGCTGTGGGGTCACCCAGCTGAGGATCGCGGTGACGCACCGGACCGAGGGCACGCCGGTTCCGGAGATTCCACTCGACGAGGACGGCGTCCTGCGGTCCGCTCTGATCGCGAAGCTGACCCGCACGTGGGGCATCGAACCTACGGCGGAGGGCCGGGAGCTCTGGTGCTGCCTGCCGACCGGGGTGCTGCCCTCGCGCTCGGAACGAGGACCGATGTCTAGGAGTGGCCCGGCGAGGTGACCCTGGCGAACCAGGTCATCGGTTTGAGCCCCTTGCCGCAGGACTCCGAACGGCTGGTCTCGGACTCCTCGGCTGTGACGTGCACCAGCCACGAGCGGCCGTCACGGTGCCTCACCACGGTTTCCCAGGCCCCGCCCGCGACCTCGGCGTGACCGGTCACCTCGAGGTCGTCGAGGCCGAGGACCCCGTGCTCCTCGCGGACCGCCAGCTCGGCCGCCTGGGCCGCCGGGGGCCACGTCGAGCGGCCTCGGCTTCCCCCGAGGACGGTCTCGCCCTG
>DATHVS010000239.1:0-13204 GCA_035461195.1 Nocardioidaceae bacterium | reverse complement strand
GGCTGCCTTGTGACGGTCGATCGCCGTGTCGATCCGGTCCTGGGTGCGGCCCTCGATCGCGTAGGAGCGGACCACCGGCGCCCCGACGACCGGTTCGGAGACCGCGGAGAGCAGGGCACCGACCTGGCGCCGCACCACGCCATAGGCCTCGGACAGCTTGCGCTGGAAGTAGCGGAGCGACAGGAACAGCGGCGCGAAGCACAGCCACACCACGATCGTGAGCTGCCAGCTGTAGATCGCCATGATGACCGTCGCCACGGCGATCTGGCCGACGCTGACGATCGCGATGATGCCGCCGAAGATCAGGAACTGCGAGACTTGGTCGACGTCGCTGGTCACCCGCGCGACGAGCGCCCCCCGGCGCTCGGTGCTCTGCGTCAGCAGCGGCAGGTCGTGGACGTGGCGGAACGCCTTGATCCGAAGGGTCGCCAACCCCTTCTCCGCACTGGCGAACAGCCGTGAGGTCATCAGGAACGACGCGCCACTGGTCAGCACGATCGCCAGCGCCGCCACGAGCGCCATCACGGCCATGAAGTCCGTGTCAGGGCCCCCGGGGGCGTTGAGGCCCCGGTCGAGCGTCTGCTGCACCGCAATGGGTACGACGACCCGGCCCAGTGTCGCGAGGAGGGCGAGGAACAGCGTGCCCCAGAAACCCTCCTTGAGCTCGGGCGAGAGCGCGATACCGCGACCGATCGTGCGCCAGGCGGAGATCGACTCGCCGGAGTCCATCCGGGTCGACGTCCAGGTGGTGGTCATCGGCTCACCGTCCACTCGTCGGCCTCGCCCGACTCCGCCTCGCCCGACTCCGCCCCGCCCGACTCCGCCTCGGCCGCTCTCTCGGCGGCCGCCTGCTCGTAGGCGTTGACGAGGTCGGCGTAGCCGGAGTTGCGGGCGAGGAGCTCGGGGTGGGTCCCCTGGTCGACGACGCGGCCGTCGGCGAGGTACACCACCTCGTCGGCGAGGGCGATGGTGGCCTTGCGGTAGGCGATGACCACGATGGTGCTCCCGAAGTCGCGGAGGGCCGCGAGAATCCGGGCCTCCACCTCGGGGTCCACCGCGGAGGTCGCGTCGTCCATGACGAGCAGCCGCGGGCGGCGTACCAACGCCCTCGCCAGCGAGATGCGCTGACGCTGGCCGCCCGACAACGACGCCCCCCGCTCGCCGAGGCGGGTGTCGAGGCCCTCGGGCAGGGCGGCGACGAACCCGTCGGCCTGTGCGGTGCGCAGCGCCTGCCAGATCTCCTCGTCGCCGACGTCGGCGCCGAGGGTGACGTTGCCGCGGACGGTGTCGTCGAAGAGGAAGGTGTGCTGCGGGACGAGCGCCATGTGCCCGGCCAGGGCCCCGGCCTCGAGGTCGCGGAGGTCGTGGCCGTCGACCAGGACCGCTCCCGACTCGGGGTCGACGAGGCGCACCAGCAGCGAGGTGAGGGTGCTCTTCCCGGCCGCGGTGGCGCCCACCACCGCCACGGTGCGTCCCGGCTCGGCGGTGAACGAGAGGTCCTCGATGAGGGACTGCTCGTGGTCGTAGCGGTACGCCAGACCCCGGACCTCCAGGCGAGCCCCCTCGCCGGTGAGGTCGATGCGCTGGTCGCCGTACGTCATCTCGCCGGTCGCCTCGAGGACCGCGCTGACGCGGTCGAAGCCCACCACGCTCCGCGGGAACTCGCCGAGCAACCAGCCCAGCGAACGGATGGGGAAGGCGACGATCGTCAGGAGGTAAGCGACGGTCACCACGTCCCCGGGGTTGGCCTGTCCCTCGAGGACCCGCCAGACGCCCACGCTCAGGACGGCAAGCACGCCGAGGTTCGGCAGGGCCTCGAGCGCCGGGTCGAACGCCGCCCGGACCCGGCCCGCCCGGACCGCGACGTCGCGCAGCGCGTGCGCCCGCTCCGCGAAACGCTCGGTCTCCTCCTGCTCGCGCCCGAGTGTCTTGACGACCAGGGCACCGTCGAAGGACTCGTGTGCGACCTCGCTCACCTCGGCGCGTAATGCCTGGGCTCGGGTCATCAGCGGCGACTGGATGCGCTGGAAGGCGATGTTCGCCGCGATCACCAGCGGAAAGACCAGGAGCCCCACCACGGCCATGACGAGGTCGGCGAGCAGCATCTGGACCACGGCGATCACCATCATCGCCACCGTGCCGACGGCCATCGGCAACGGCGCGATCGGGGACCACGCGGCCTCCACGTCGGCGTTCGCGTTGGACAGCAGCTGACCGGTGGGGTGCCGCTGGTGCCACGACATGGGCAGGCGAAGGTACTGCCGTGTGACGGCGCGGCGTGTGTGCGCCTGCATGCGGTACTGCATGATGCCGGCGCCGAGGCGCCGCGCGACGATGCCGACGGCGCGGAGGATCGCGACGCCGAGAAAGAGCGCGAGGATCGTGATGAGGCCACCGGTGGTGGTGACACCGGTCTCGAAGGCCGGGAGCACCACGTTGTCGGTGGCCCAGCCGAGCACCCAGGCGTCGGCGACGGTCAGCGCGCCGAACAGCACGCTACCGAGCGTGGACAGGGTGAAGATCCACGGCTCGCGCTTGATCGCCACCGCGAGCACCGCGAAACCGTCGCGGACGGTGCTCGCCCCGGTGGACGGCCGCCTACCCGTCCGTCTGGTGCTCACGATGCTCCCTCCTTCCGGGTGCCACCCTACGATCTAGGGCATGACTCGACTCGCGCGGACCGAACGTGACGCCCTCTGCGACCTGGCCCTTGAGCTGGGCCCCGACGCACCGACCCTGTCGGGCGAGTGGACCGTCAAGGACCTGGTGGTGCACCTGCTGGTGCGCGAGGGCAGCCCCGCCGCGATCGGGATCGTGGTCTCCCCGCTGGCGCGCCTGACAGACGTCGCCTCCCAGCGGCTCGCGCGCCGCGACCACGCCGAACTCGTGGAACGGCTTCGTGAGGGCCCACCGTTCTACTCGCCGCTGGGCCTCGGCCCCGTCGACAAGGCGTTCAACACGCTCGAGTTCTTCGTGCACCACGAGGACATCCGGCGCGCACAGGACGGGTGGGAGCCCCGCCCGCTCCCCGGCCGCGCCCAGGACGTGCTGTGGAAGATGATCGGTGTCACCGGCAAGGGCCTGGTCCGCTCGGCGAAGGTCGGCGTCGTGCTCGAGCGCAGCGACACCGGAGAGCGGGCTGTCCTCAAGGACGCACCCGCCCGGGTCGTTGTTCGCGGTCTGCCGGCGGAGGTGACGATGTTCGCCTACGGGCGGCAGGCACAGGCGCGCGTGGAGCTCGAGGGCACCGAGGCCGAGGTCGCAGCGCTGACCGGAGCCGACCTCGGGATCTAGCGGACCGGGTAGCCGGCCTGCGCGAGCTCCTGCTTGACCTCCTGCACCCGTAGCGCCCCGAAGTGGAAGACGGTTGCTGCGAGCACGGCGTCCGCACCCGCCTCGACGGCCGGCGGGAAGTGCTCGACCTTGCCGGCTCCCCCGCTGGCGATGACGGGGATGGTCACCTCGTGCCGGACCAGACGGATCAGCTCGAGGTCGAAGCCGTCCTCGGTGCCGTCGGCGTCCATCGCGTTGAGGAGGATCTCCCCTGCACCGAGCTCGGTCGCCCGGTGCGTCCACTCGACCGCGTCGAGGCCCGCGCTTCGCCGGCCGCCGTGGGTAGTGACCTCGAACCCGGAGTCGGTGTCCGGGGCCCGTCGGGCGTCCACGGAGAGCACGAGCACCTGGTTGCCGAACCGGTCCGCGATCTCCGCGACCAGCTCGGGCCGACGGATCGCCGCGGTGTTGACCGCGATCTTGTCCGCGCCCGCGCGCAGGAGCCGGTCGACGTCCTCGACGCTGCCGACACCCCCGCCGACGGTCAACGGGATGAACACCTGCTCGGCAGTCTGCGAGACGATCTCGAGCGTGGTCGCCCGCTCCTCGTGGGAGGCGGAGATGTCGAGGAAGGTCAGCTCGTCGGCTCCCTCGGCGTCGTAGACCTTCGCCAGCTCGACGGGGTCGCCCGCGTCGCGGAGCTCACGGAAGTTGATGCCCTTCACGACCCGGCCGTTGTCCACGTCGAGGCACGGGATGACCCGGACCGCGAGGCTCATGCGCGCACGTCGGGCAGAGTGAGGGAGAGCGCGTCCTCGAGGGTGAACCGACCCTCGTACAGCGCGGTGCCGATGATGGCACCCTCGACGCCCTCGGGGACGAGCCCCACGAGCGCCTCGAGGTCGGCGAGCTCGGTGATGCCCCCGGAGGCCACCACGGGGCGGTCGGTGGCGGCACAGACGTTGCGCAGCAGCTCGAGGTTGGGGCCTTGGAGCATGCCGTCCTTGTTCACGTCGGTGACGACGTAGCGGGCGCACCCCTCGGCGTCGAGCCGGGTGAGCACGTCGTACAGGTCGCCGCCCTCACGGGTCCATCCCCGCGCGGCGAGGGTCCGACCGCGCACGTCGAGGCCGACGGCGATCCGGTCGCCGTGGTCGGCGATCGCCTTCGCGCACCACTGCGGGTGCTCGAGGGCAGCAGTGCCGATGTTGACCCGGCGGCAGCCGGTGGCCAGGGCGGCCTCGAGCGACTCGTCGTCACGGATCCCGCCGCTCATCTCGACGGAGATGTCGAGCGTGCCGACGATCTCGGCGAGGAGCCCGCGGTTGTCGCCCCGGCCGAAAGCGGCGTCGAGGTCGACGAGGTGCAGCCACTCGGCGCCACGGTTCTGCCAGTTCAATGCTGCCTCGACGGGGTCACCGAAGCGCTTCTCCGACCCGGCGACGCCCTGCACCAGCTGGACGGCATGGCCTCCGGCGACATCGACGGCGGGTAGCAGCTCGAGGTAGGCGCTCATGGGGACAAGCCTAGGAGACCGTCCGCGGCCGGCCGTGCCGCGTCTCACCGGGAGGCGGTCTGCCCGGATCGTCGCGGTCGGGCCGGTCGACCACGGACCCGGACCTTCCGGCTCTGGCGGTCCCACTCGGGTCGGCGCGGAGAGTGGAAGGTGACCGCGGACTCCCCGACTCCTCCCGCTGGGGCGCGGGGGCTCACTCTGCCGGCCCTGGTGGCTGTGGTCGCCCTGCTCGTCGGGACGACCCTGGGAGCCGTGCTGGTAAGGGGCAGCGCGCCGGACCTCGCCGTGCCGACGCCGACCGAGGGCGTGAGCCTCGCGGACGAGGAGGTGGTGCGACTCGTCGACGCGACGATCGCGGGCCTCGACGCTGCGGACGTCGACGCCGTGTCGGCCGTCTTCGCGGAGGACGCCGTGCTGACCGACCTGGTTGACGACAGGGTCACCATCGGGGCGTACAACATCGCCCTCGCCTACGGCCAGACCGAGGATCTCCGGCTCAGGCGGACCAGCGACGTCGTCGTGGTGGACGGCTACGTGACCTTCTCCGTGGAGGACGTCACGGGCCCGGGGCTCGTGGTCGCCGAGGTGGAGGACGGACGCTTCGCGCGGTTCGTCGTGATGGCCCCCTAACGCCGACTCATCGGCGGCAGCCCCGTCAGGAACGTGAACTCCTCGGTGAGCTCGTCCTCGGTCAGCACGAGGCCGCTTGGGTGGTCCGGCTCCTCCTGGAGGCCCCACACGATGACCTCGGCGGCCCGTTCGAGCGCGCGGTCCGCCCACGGGTCGTCGTTCTCGGCCCACCCGAGCCCGACTCGCGTCTCGTACGCATCCCGGGTCTCCTCGTCGAGATGGCGTGCCATCCACGTGTGCACGAGCTCGTGCAGCATCGTGTGCTCCGCCCTGGCCGACCACGGCGGACACGGGTGGGCGAGACAGGCGAGCCCCTCCCCGAAGCAGGCGACGATCTCGGCGTTGGACTCACCGCCGGCGACGGCGAGGTTGCCCCAGCACCGATCGGCAGTGGGGTAGAACGTCACCGACGTCGGTCGGGGAGCCTCGAGCCCGGCTGCGGGGAAGCGCTCGATGCCCCACGCGACCAGGGCGTCGAGGGCCGGCGTGCCGTTCCAGATCTCCACGACCGCCCCGTCGAAGCGGACCGTGCCGGTGCGCTCGTGGCGTACCGGCTCGGGTACGTCCATGTTGGTCCACCATCCGGTCGACGTCTCGTCATCGCCCCGGCAGCGACGTCCGTCGTCGATCCGGTGGAATCGCTCCCTGCTCACCACCGTCCCGTCGGCATCGAGGGAGAGCGAGACGGCGACATGCCCGGGACATCCGGACCAGTCCTCCGCGAGGAGCAGCAGCACGACCCGTCGGAACCCCTCATCGGCTCCGGGGCGGGGTACACCGAAGACCGCCGGTCCGCCGTGGCCGGGGATCTCCTCGACCGTGGTCGTCACGTCGCCGTCGGTGTGGCCCACCGCGTACGCCTCGGCCAGGGACAGCAGGCCCGCCCAGTCGCGGCCGGGGTCGACGAGGGCGTCTCCCGACACGACCGAGCTCGCGCTCTCGCCCCTGACGAGGCCGTCCTCGGACAACATCAGGATGAGGACGGCGTCGTGGACGGTGAGAGGTGTGAGGCCCCGCCACGCTGCGGGCAGGACCATCCCACCGGCCGACAGGTAGGCCCGCCCGACCAGCCGCGTGCCCGGCTGGGTGCTCTCCAGGTGGCGGATGAGCGAGAGGGTCTCGGCCACCCCCACCGCCCGCTCTCCTCCGGTGCCACGATGGTCGAGCACGACCTCGCGGGTCAGGAACGCCTCGATGTTGGGAACACCTTCCCGAGCTGCCTCCTGGACGTGGGCGAGCCAGGTCTCGGCGGTCTGCCCCCAGGGGGCGGAGGTGTCGCGCCTCTCCGTGCCGCACGCGGCGACAACCACCGCCACCAGCACTGCGGCGGCGAGGGCGGCGCTCCTGCGATGCACGGTCTCACCCCCCAGACGGCCGGCCCCGTTCCTCCCACCAGGACACCGTGGGGAGCCGCGAGCGCGCCAGAGGCCGAGGTCCCGGACACCCGGTCGGCTCAGCCCCTCCGAGTCGACGAGGGAGACCCGGGTCAGCGCCTGCGGAGCAGAATCGCCGCCAGCAGCGGCGCTGTTATCACGCTGAGGATGAGCACCGCGAGGGTGACCGACCAGTCCCGCCAGATGACGCCCACCGCGACGTTGACCGCGAGCAGGAGGATCAGCAGGAGCCTGATCCGGAAACGCCGGCGGCGGGCGAGCGGACCGTCGGGGCGTCCGACCGGTGCGTGGCCGCGCTTCTTGTTCGCCGGGCTTCGCGGCCCGGACTGTTTCGGAGTGGGTCGGCCCTTGCCCGCCGACTTCTTGGAGGCCTCCGACTTGGGATGCTTGTGGTGCTGCGGCTGGGTGATCGCGTCACCCTTGCCCGGGGGACCTTCGGCCCCGCCCTTCATCGAGAGCTGACGCTCCACGCGGTCCTGCTCGTGGCCCTTGGCAGCCTGCTTGATCGCGGCCTCCCGCTCGCGGGCCGCACGGTTCTTGGCTCGTTCCTTGCTCACAGTGACTCCACCCAGTTGCGTAGCAAACCTGCCCCGGCGTCGCCGGACTTCTCGGGGTGGAACTGCGTTGCTGACAGCGGTCCGTTCTCCACCGCCGCGACGAAGCGGTCTCCCCCGTGCTCCGCCCAGGTCACCAGCGGCGGCCTGGTGCGTCCGTTGGTGTGCAGCGTCCAGTCCCGCACGCCGTAGGAGTGCACGAAGTAGAACCGCTCCCCCTCGACGCCGTGGAAGAGGGTGCTGCCCTCGGGAACCTCCACGGTGTTCCAGCCCATGTGGGGTACGACGGGCGCCTGGATGCGTTCGACCACACCCGGCCACTCGTCGAGGCCGGGCGTGTCCTCACCGTGCTCCACACCGTGCTCGAACATGATCTGCATGCCGACACAGATGCCTAGAACCGGCCTGCCGCCGGCGAGTCGCCGACCGATCACCTCGTGGCCGCGCACCGAACGGACGCCCTCGACGCAGGCGCGGAAGGCGCCCACGCCAGGCACGACCAGCCCGTCGGCCTCCATCGCGGCAGCGCGGTCGGCAGTCAGGTCCACCTCCGCCCCGGCCCGCTCGAGAGCCCGGACGGCCGAGCGGATGTTGCCCGACCCGTAGTCGAGCAGGACGACCTGCGGCTTGGTCACAGGGTGCCCTTGGTGCTCGGCACCCCGGTCTCGCGGGGGTCGAAGGCGATCGCGTCGCGCAGGGCTCGCGCGACGGCCTTGAACTGCGCCTCGACGAGGTGATGGGGGTCCCGGCTGGAGATCACCCTCACGTGCAGGGCGATCTGGGCGTGGTGGGCGATGGTCTCGAAGACGTGCCGGGTCAGCGAGCCGATGTAGGGCGCCCCCGTGCCCCCGATGGAGACGAACGCCTGAGCCTCCGGCTCCCCGGTGTGCACGCAGTAGGGCCTGCCGGACACGTCGACCGCGCAGTGCACGAGGGCCTCGTCGAGGGGCACGAGTGAATCGCCGAAGCGGCGGATCCCCTTCTTGTCACCCAGGGCCTCGTGGAGCGCCTCACCGAGGACGATCGCGGTGTCCTCCACCGTGTGGTGGGCGTCGATGTGGATGTCGCCGACGGTCTGCACGGTCAGGTCGAGCAGCGCGTGACGGGCCAGCGAGTTGAGCATGTGGTCGTAGAAGCCGACGCCCGTCGAGATGTCCGCTCGGCCGCTGCCGTCGAGGTCGAGCTCGACGAGGACCTTGGACTCCTTGGTCTCGCGCTCGATGCGTGCGGTGCGGCTCATGACTCGAGTACCTCCATCAGGGCGGCCTTGAAGGCTGCCATCTCCTTTGGCGTGCCGACCGAGACCCTCAGCCAGCCGTCGGGGCCAGTCTCACGGATCAGGACCCCTCGGTCGAGCAGGCCGCTCCATACGGCGTGCCTGTCGTCGAACTTCCCGAACAGACAGAAGTTCGCGTCGCTCTCGGCCACCTCGAGGCCATGCTCCCTGAGCCACGTCACCGTGGCGTCGCGCTCGGCGCGCAGGTCGTCGACGCGCGCGAGCAGCTCGTCGGCGTGGCCCAGCGCCACCCGTGCCACGGCCTGGGTGACCGCCGACAGGTGGTAGGGCAGGCGCACCACGCGCAGGGCGTCGCAGATCTCCGTCGAGGCGGCGAGGTAGCCGAGTCGGGCTCCGGCCAGCGCGAAGGCCTTGCTCATGGTGCGCGAGACGACCAGGTTCGGCGTGCTCGGGAGCAGCTCGAGCGCGCTCGGCGTACCGGCTCTGCGGAACTCACCGTAGGCCTCGTCGATCACCACCACACCCGGCGCGGCCTCGCAGACCGCGCGCACGGTGTCGAGCGGCAGCGCGGTTCCGGTCGGGTTGTTGGGCGACGGAAGCAGTACGACGGAGGGACGGTGCTCCTCGATGACCGAGACGGCGTGATCGACGTCGAGGGTGAAGTCCTCCTCGCGGTGTCCCACCACCCACCCCGTCATGGCGTCGCGGGCGTACTCGGGGTACATCGAGTAGGTCGGCGCGAAGGACACCGCCACCCGACCCGGGCCGCCGAAGGCCTGGAGGATCTGGAGCATCACTTCGTTGGAGCCGTTGGCCGCCCACACCTGCTCGGGCGTGACACCGTGGCCGAGATAGTCGGCGAGCGCCTCGCGCAGCTCGCTGAACTCCCGGTCGGGATAGCGGTTGAGGGTCCGTGTGGCGTCGGCCACCGCCTCGGCGACGTCGGCGACGACGGCCTCGCTCGGCGGGTAGGGGTTCTCGTTGACGTTGAGGGCGACGGGCACGTCGAGCTGGGGGGCGCCGTACGGCTCGATGCCACGCAGCTCCTCCCTGAGAGGAAGGGCCATCGGCTACTCCTCGAGCCTGACCCGCACCGCGGCGGCGTGACCGGGGAGGTCCTCGGCGTGGGCGAGGTTCATCACGTGGTCGGCGACGTCACGCAGCGCCTGCTCGGAGTAGTCGACGACGTGCACGGCCTTGCGGAACGAGCGCACCGACAGGCCCGAGGAGTAGCACGCGGCGCACCCCGTGGGCAGGACGTGGTTGGACCCGGCCGCGTAGTCCCCGAGCGACACCGGCGCGAAGGCGCCGACGAAGACCGCACCGGCGTTGCGCACCCGGCCCGCCCAGCGCTCGGCGTCGACGGTCTGGATCTCGAGGTGCTCAGCGGCGTAGCCGTTGACGACTGCGAGCCCCTGCTCGAGGTCGTCGACCAGGACGATCGCCGACTGTTGCCCCGACAGGGCGGTGGTGATCCGCTCCACGTGCTTGGTGACCGAGATCTGCTTGTCGAGCTCGGCCTCAACCTCGGCCGCGAGGCGCTCGGACGGGGTGACGAGCACCGAGGCGGCATTGGGGTCGTGCTCGGCCTGGCTGATCAGGTCCGAGGCGACGTGAGCGGGGTGGGCGCTGTCGTCGGCCAGGATCGCGATCTCGGTCGGACCGGCCTCCGAGTCGATGCCGACGACACCCTTGAGCAGGCGCTTGGCGGAGACGGTGTAGATGTTGCCGGGCCCGGTGACCATGTCGACGGGGCGGCAGGGACCGGCGCCGTAGGCGAACATCGCGACGGCCTGTGCTCCGCCGACGGCGTACACCTCCTCGACACCGAGGAGCGCGCAAGCCGCGAGGATCGTGGGGTGTGGCAGTCCGCCGTTGCTCTTCTGCGGCGACGAGGTGAGCGCGATGGAGCCGACCCCCGCCACCTGGGCCGGGACCACGTTCATGACCACGCTGGACACCAGCGGGGCGAGGCCGCCGGGGACGTAGAGGCCGACCCTCTCGACCGGCACCATCCGCTGGGTCACGGTCCCACCGGGGACGACCTCGGTGACCACGTCCGACTCGAGCTCGGCCTCGCAGGTCAGTCGCAGGCGGCGGATCGACTCCTCCAGCCCCGCCCGGACCGCCGGGTCGAGCTCGGCCAGCGCCTGCTCCAGGGTCTCCGCGGGCACGGCGATGTCGCGCTGCTCGACACCGTCGAAACGGGCCGCGAACTCAACGATCGCCTCGACCCCGCGATGACGGACCGCGTCGCAGATGGGGCGCACGACCTCGAGCGTGGCCTCGACGTCCATCTCCGCGCGCGGCACGACGCTGCGGTAGCCAGGAGCAGCGCTCGGGGCTCCCGCACCCGACGTACCCCTGAGATCGATGCGGCGAATCATGCCGTCCAGTGTAGGGCGGCTCCCCACCCCGACCTCGCCGGTGTCATCGCGCGGACCCGCCCGCGCCGGGAGATGGGTAGGTTTGGCGGCGTGACCGACGAGCTGCCCCTGTTCCCGTTGAACACCGTGCTCTTCCCGGGCATGACGATGCAGCTCCACGTCTTCGAGGACCGCTACCGGGCGCTGGTGCACCACCTGCTGACCATCCCCGACCGCTCCCAGCGACTGTTCGGGGTGGTCGCGATCCGGGAGGGCTACGAGGTCGGCTCCCACGGTGTCCAGTCCCTTCACCGAGTCGGCTGCGTCGCCCAGATGACCACGGTCGTGCCCGCCGAGGACGGCAGGTTCGACATCGAGATCGTCGGCCGCGAACGATTTCACCTCGCCTCTCTCGACGCCTCCGGCCCCTACCTCGTGGGCACCGTCGAGACCATGTCGGACACCGCGGACCCTGCTGCCCGGCCCGGCCACCCGCCGGACGAGGCGGTGCGCGCACAGGAGACGTTCGCGACCTACCGGACCCGGCTCTCGGAGCTGCGCGGCACCGAGGTGCTCGACGTGGAGCTCCCGGAGGACCCGGTGTACCTCTCCTACACGCTGGCCGCGACCTGCCTGCTCACGCTGCGCGAGCGCCAGGCCCTCCTGGAGACCGGCAGCGCGGACGAGCGTCTGGTGATGCTGCGCCACGCCATGCGCGAGGAGATGAGGGCTGTGCGGGCGATCCCCTCGCTCCCCGCGACCGAGGTCTCGCGCACCGGGTGGTCGCCGAACTGATGGCCAAGAAGAAACAAGGCGCAGGGGGCACCCCGGCCACGGTCGCGCTCACCCGGGCGGGTGTCACCTTCACCACCCATCCCTACGAGCACGACCCGGCCGCCCCGTCGTACGGCCTCGAGGCCGCCGAGGCACTCCGGCTCGACCCAGAGCGGGTCCTCAAGACGCTGTTCGTGGACGTCGACGGCCGGCTCGTCGTCGGCATCGTGCCGGTGTCCCGGCAGCTCGACCTCAAGGCCGTCGCCGCAGCCGCCGGGGGCAAGAAGGCGACGATGGCAGATCCGGCCGCAGCCGAGCGGGCGACGGGGTACGTCGTCGGCGGGATCTCCCCGCTCGGGCAGAAGCGGGCTCACCCGACCGTGCTCGACGAGTCGGCCCTGTCCTACGACACCGTGTACGTCTCCGGTGGGCGGCGCGGCCTCGACCTGGGCCTGGCACCGGAGGACCTGGTGCGACTCACGAACGCGCGGGTCGCGCCGATCGCCCGCTGAGCGCCTCTGGCGCCATCGTCAGGGGACGCTGCGCTCCCTCTGGTCCGGGGCGACGTCCGGAGGCTCCTGCGACCACCGGTCCTCCTGCGCCGTGACGTCCTCCTCCGGCACTCGGGTCGAGGACCAGAGCACCATCACCGCGCCGAAGAGCACGCCGATCGGCCACATGAGGTAGCTCGACCACGCGAGCACCGTCAGCTCCACCGGGACCGACTCTCCCTGCTGCGACGCCAGGGAGGCCACGTCGGGCTTCTCGGGCCCGAGGGCGCCACCGACCTTCGCCATCGCCAGTGCGGCGACGCCGGCCCCGGGCAGCAGGAGGAGCGTGGTCAGCAGGAGGTTCCGCGAGCGCCACCAGGTCAGCGCCAGACCGCAGACGAACCCGACGACGAGTGCGATCACGGAGTACCAGCCGTCGGCGTTGAAGCGCTGCGACAGCTCGAGCTCGCTCATCGTGAGGCCGCCTGGCCCACCGGTGTACTCGGCGGGTTCGACCAGGAGCCACCAGAGGAGGCCGCAGAGCAGACCTGTGACCAGGAACGTCCCCAGGACCGCGACGGCGTCTGCTGCCGGCCCCCGCCCGCGGCGCCGGCTCACGGTCCCGCCAGGCAGCCGGGCCCGAGCAGGGCCTTCAGGTCGGCGAACAGCGCCTGCGAGGGGTTCACCCGGAGCCTGTCGTCGAGGCGCATGACGGTCGTCTGGGTCTTGCTCATCAGCCGCAGGCGAACCTCGGTGACCCCCGGGTGCGCCCTCAGGACGTCCTTGAGCTGCTCCACGACCGGCGGGGTGCAGCGGGTCGACGGCAGCGTGATCAGCACCGGGCCGGTCGGACCGTCGGAGAGGTCGGGAAGGCTGACCTCCTGGCCGTGCAGCTCGGGCTGGTCCTTGCTGCGGCTCAGCCGGCCCTTGACCGTGACGATCGCGTCCTCGTTGAGGAGCGTGGCGGCC
>DATHVS010000238.1:0-37810 GCA_035461195.1 Nocardioidaceae bacterium | reverse complement strand
CGTACTCCGCACTCGACGACACCGACGCGAACCTGGCCCTGGTCTCGGTCCCCGGCGAGCACGCGTTCGTGGAGGCCATGGACGCACTCGACGCGGGTCGCGACGTGATGGTGTTCAGCGACAACGTCCCGGTCGAGCAGGAGGTCGTGCTCAAGCAGCGGGCGGCCGAGCGCGGGCTTTTCGTCATGGGTCCCGACTGCGGCACCGCCGTGGTGGGCGGCGTCGGCCTCGGCTTCGCCAACCGCACCGCCCCGGGACCGGTCGGCATCGTCGCCGCTTCGGGCACCGGCTGCCAGCAGCTGATGTCCCTGCTCGACGCGCAGGGCGTCGGCGTGACCGCGGCGCTCGGCGTGGGTGGGCGCGACCTGAGCAGCGAGGTCGGCGCGCTGTCCACCCGCGAGGCCCTGCGCCGACTCGACGAGGACCCCTCGGTCGAGCTGGTCGTGGTCGTCTCCAAGCCCCCGGCCGAGGACGTCGCGGCGTCGCTGCAGGAGTACGCAGCGAGCCTGAGCACCCCGGTGCAGCTGGCGCTCCTCGGCGAGGGGCAGCCGGACCTCACCGCGGCCGCCGAGTCCGCCCTCGACGCTCTCGGCAAGGAGCGCCCCGAGTGGCAGACGTGGGGTGTCGGCGCGGCCGGTCCTGCCTCGGGCGGCTTCCTGCGCGGCCTGTTCGTCGGCGGCACCCTCTGCAAGGAGTCGATGCTGATGGCCGCCGCCGAGCTCGGTCCGGTGCGCAGCAACATCGCACACTCCGCCGACCTCGCCCTCGGCAGCAGCCTCACCGCCGAGAGCCACACCATGGTCGACTTCGGCGACGACACCCTCACCGCGGGCAGGGCGCACCCGATGATCGACCCGACCCTGCGGCTGGAGAACCTGGCCCGGGTCGCGAAGGACCCCGCCACCGCCGCCGTGCTCCTCGACGTCGTGCTCGGTCACGGAGCGGAGCCGGACCCGGCGGCCGCCTTGGCCCCCGCCGTCCGCGAGGCGAAGGAGACCGCTCGCGCAGCCGGCCGGGAGCTGCCTGTCGTCGTCGCGTGCGTCGGCACCGAGGAGGACCCGCAGCAGCTGTCCCGGCAGGCCACCGCGCTCGCCGAGGCCGGCGCCGAGGTCTTCTTGTCCAACGCCCAGGCGACCTGCCGGGCGATCGAGTTGACCGGAGGTACCCGATGAGCCCCGCCCGTCCGACCGAGGCCCCCGCCGGCATCGTCGCCGCCGGCGCCGACCTGTTCGCCGACGCTGTGGAGGCCCAGGCCGTCCCCGTGTCCCGCGTGGACTGGCGACCGCCCATGGAGGGCACCGCGGCCGACCTGGCCACCGTGCTCGCCGACCCGCTGCGGAAGGCGGCCAACGAGCGGGCGGTCAAGGCGATGCTCGACGTCCAGGCGATGCTCGTCGACGTCGCCCCCGCCTCGGAGGTCCTCGGCCTGCAGAAGGGCGAGTTCCTCCACGCCGGGCCCCCGCTGGAGTGGGCCGACGCCTCCGGCCCCATGCGGGGTGCTCTCATGGGGGCCGCCGCTCTCGAAGGCCTCGTCGAGGACCCGGAGGACGCCGAGAAGCTGTTCGAGTCCGGGTCGGGCATGTCGCTCGAGCCCTGCCACCACCGCTCGGCGGTCGGCCCCATGGCGGGCGTCGTCTCCCCGTCGATGTGGATGTTCGTGCTCGAGGACCCCGCCACCGGTCGGCGTACCTACTGCTCGCTCAACGAGGGTCTCGGCAAGGTGCTGCGCTACGGCGCCTACGGCCCCGAGGTGCTCGAGCGCCTGCGATGGATGTCCGCCGTGCTCGGACCTGTCCTCGCCGAGGCCGTGCGCGCCACAGGCCCCGTGGACGTGACCGGCATCCTCACCCAGATGCTCCAGATGGGCGACGAGGCACACAACCGCAACCGCGCGGGGACGCTGATGCTGCTCCGCGACCTGTCGCCGGCCATGGCCGAGTCCTCCGCACCGTCCTCGGACGTCGCCGAGGTCCTGCGCTTCGTCGGCGGCAACGACCACTTCTTCCTCAATCTGGCGATGCCGGCCGTGAAGCTCTCGCTCGACGCGGCACGCGGCATCGAGGGCTCGACGATGGTCGTCGCCATGGCCCGCAACGGCACCGAGTTCGGGATCCAGGTCGCAGGCACCGGCGACGAATGGTTCACCGGCCCGGCCCAGCTCGCCGACGGCCTGCTCCTCGGGGACTTCAAGCCCGAGGACGCCAACCCCGACATCGGCGACTCGGCGATCACCGAGACCGCCGGCCTCGGCGGCTTCTCCATGGCCACCGCTCCCGCGATCGTGCGCCTCGTCGGCGGCACCGTTCCCGACGCCCTCGCCACCACCCGGCGGATGCTCGAGATCACCCTCGCGCAGAACCCGCGCTGGACGATCCCGGTCCTGGAGTTCCAGGGCGCACCCACGGGCATCGACGTCTCGAAGGTCTGCCGGACCGGCATCCTGCCGCAGATCAACACCGGCATGGCCGGCAAGAAGGCAGGTGTCGGCCAGGTCGGAGCAGGTCTGGTCACCCCGCCGGCCGAGTGCTTCCCGAAGGCGCTGGCGTCGCTGGCTCATCGCGCACGCGAGCGCGGTCAGGCCCGATGACGTCGGGGGCCACGGCTCGATTCACGCTTCGGCCGGGCGTGTTGTAGAGTTTCGTGCGCTTGGGCAGGTAGCTCAGTTGGTACGAGCGTCCGCCTGAAAAGTGGAAGGTCGGCGGTTCGACCCCGCCCCTGCCCACAGCGGAAAGCCGCAGGTCAGAGATCATCTCCGACCTGCGGCTTTCGTCGTCCCCGGGCGTCTGACCGCCATTTCTGACCGCAACGGGGTCACGCGAGGGCGCTCACCGAGCCTCCTCAGTGCTGTCCGCTCTTCATCGAGAGAGGCGTGCGCGTAGATCGTCAGCGTCACGTCGATCGCGCTGTGCCCGACGATCTGCTGCACGACGGGAGGCGGAGCCCTCAGCCAGGAGCAGCCTCACGCAGGTGCGGAGCATGTCGTGGAACCGCGGGGCCAGATCACCCAGCACCGTCTGGACCTTGCACCACTACACTGCCGATCGCTGTCGTTAGTGGCAGCGTGGTCAGCCATCGCCCGGCTCGCCTGGATCACCCAACTTCGCGTGAACGCGCGCCGGACCAGGCGAGGCACCTCTCGCGCCTGAAGGCACTGTCGACGCATCTGCGCCCTGCCGACTGGGTGCGACCGGAGTCGTGTTCGGCGTACGCTGCCTTGACCGGCTGCTCAGGACCTCGGCGGCATCGCTCCGAATGTTGGGTCGCGCCCATGTCCGTCGTTGACAGTTCCCGCCCACAAGTCCCCACCGGCGGGTACGCCGGGCTGGCCGCTGAGATCCGCCGCCTCGGCCTGCTCCGCCCCCGACCGGGGTTCTACGCCGCGCTGCTGGCCGTCGACCTGCTCGCGCTGGCGGCCACGGTGACCGGGATGCTGCTGCTGCGCGAGTCCTGGTGGGCGATCCTGCTCGCTCCGGTCCTCGCCGTCTTCTCGACGCAGATCGCGTTCTTCGGCCACGACGCCGGTCATCGCCAGATCACCCGCCGGCGAGGTGCTTGCGAGGCACTGGGCCTATTCAGCGGGAACCTGCTCAACGGCCTGAGCTACACCTGGTGGGTCGACAAGCACAACGCTCACCACGCCCACCCCAACGACCTGACCTCCGACCCCGACGTGCACCCCGGCGCCCTGGTGTGGGACGCAAGCCAGGCCCTGCCCAGGACGGGCCTCGGGGGCTGGCTGACCCGGCACCAGGCATGGCTGTTCTTCCCGCTCCTGACTCTCGAGGCGATGAACCTGCACGTGTCCAGCGTGCGGGCGCTGATGCACCCCGGCGCGCGCCACCGCGGGCTGGAGTGGGCGCTGCTCGTGGTGCACGTCGCGGCATACGTAGCGCTCCTCCTCATCGCACTGACCTGGCAACAGGCAGTCGTGTTCGCCCTCGTGCACCAGGCCTTGTTCGGCATCTACCTGGGGTGTTCGTTCGCCCCAAACCACAAGGGCATGCCCGTCCTCGAGCCCGACCAGGCCGCAGACCCGCTGCTCCGTCAGGTGCTCACCTCCCGCAACGTGCGAGGCGGGATCTTCGTCGACTACGCGCTCGGCGGACTGAACTACCAGATTGAACACCACCTGTTCCCGAGTATGCCGCGGCCCAACCTGCGCCACGCGCAGATCGTCGTCCGCCGGTTCTGCGAGGACCGATCCGTCCACTACGAGGAGACCACCGCCCGCGCGTCGTACGCCACCGCGCTCCGCCATCTACACGCGGTGGGCGCCGACCTCCGCAACGCACGGCGACGGCCCTGAAGATCATCCGTCTCGTCAACCCCCAAGCGCTGTCAGCCGCGGAACCGGTGACGTCCCTCCGCGTGGTGTAACTGCCGGGATGCATGGGTGCGGCTTCGCGGGGTCGGGCAAACTATGACGCGATGAGTTCGGCGGTGGCTACCTCCTTCGTGATCTTGGGGGTCTTCTCGGGCTCGGTGACATCGATGAGCGCCCATCGAGCCTTCGGAGAGGTAGCGGCGTTCGGCGACCTGCCGCTCGTCGTGGACCTCGAGCGGCACGCAGCCGGCGCGCCGGAGCAGAGCGGCGGGGTTGGGGAAGACGCCGACGACGTCGGTGCGGCGCTTGATCTCCTTGTTGACCCGTTCCAGTGGGTTGGTGGACCAGATCCGCTTCCAGTGCGCGACGGGGAAGTCGGCGAAGGCGCTGGAGCTGGTCAACGCCGGCCACGTTGCTCCCTACCTGGCCCGCGACGGAACTGGTCAGATCCGTACCTCCGACGGACATACCGTTCGGGCTGTTCTCCGAGACGACCTATCGCAGCACCCTTCTGGCACTTGAGCCGGTGACAGGGTCGTCATCGTCACCGACGGCATGCTCGAACGCAACGCTGCCGACATCAACCTCGCAGCCGCGATCCACGAGACACGCAGGCTGCGGCCACGTGGGGCCGTACGCGCGCTCGCCGACAGCGTCCTCCGGGCCAGCGGAGGCACTCTCAGCGACGATGCCACCGTCATGCTGCTCGACTGGCACGGCCACCAAGACCGGGAGCGACGCACTTCCTCCGGCGCCGACCCGAGACGCGCCAGCAACCCGCTGGCGTGACCCATGGGCTCAGCACCGCACGAACACGACGTGGATCTTCGGGCGAGTGGCTCGCGTTCCACAAGGGAGTCGGGTTCAGCTTTCCAGCGATCCTGGATTCTTCGAACTGCGACGTTGTCTCGAGTTCCAGGCTGCCTTGATAGCCGGTGCGAGGCTGCCCATTCGGGCTTGGCTTGTCTATATTCAAAAGTCAGGCTGCCTTCGCGAAGGCAGCCGTCCACGGTGAGGAGCCGACATGAACACCAGCACGATCGTATGGATCGTCGTCGCAGTTGTCGTGTTGCTTGCGCTCTTGGCGCTCGCACTGTTCTTGAAGAGGCGCTCGACTACAAAGCGGGGGCAGAAGGCAGAAGCGATGCGGAAAGAAACGCGTCGAGACGAAGTCGAGGTCCGCAAACGGGAAGCGGAGTCAGATCGCATGAAAGCGGAAGCCGAACTCAAGGCAGCCGAGGCCGATGAACTCGCCGCCGCGGCCCGCGACCGCGAGCGTGACGTCAGCAGTTCGCGGGAAGACATCACCACGCGTTATGAACGTGCGGACAAGGTCGACCCCCGAACCACCGACGATGACGGCGGCGAAAGTCGCAAACGGTGACGTTCTAGGGCGCTAGCCCACCCTGACCGAACGCGTCAGACAGCCAGCCTTGCAGTGGAACGGGCGATACAACGTCCGGAATCCCGCGGTCCGCTCTCAAACGCAGGCGCGCCGTCTTCGGACTAGTCGCTGTGCTCTTCCTTTGAAGTGAGATCGTCGGCCGGACCACCCGGGCTGTCGAGGTGAGCCACGATGCGACCATCGCGGATGAGTAGTGGTGGCGGATGTCCTGCATTCACCCGATGCAGCTGGCCAGAGCCGACGTCGAGCCTCGCCATCTGCGCGGTCGCGAACTTTCTGGGCCGAACTGGTCCTCGACAACAGTGTCCATAGCCTCGTACAGATCGGCCAGTTCGACGTCGATCCGTCGGGCATGGCGGTAGGCACCAATGGCGAGTGTGGCCATCAGCGCAGCGTTCAGCCCGTGCCCCATCGCGTCGATCATGCACACGTGCAGGACATCGCCGTTGAGTGCATAGTCGAAACTGTCCCGGCAAGGTCGTACGCAGGCTCCAGGGCACCAGCGACGGCCACTTGCGGAGTGGTCATCATCGGGCCTTGCCCCCGGATCTTGGACACGGGGTGTGTTTGATTACGCGGCTTCCGGAAGGGTAGCCACGAGTTGGTTCTCGTAGGCGTTCGGGGACAGTTGGCCGCAATAGGAGTGGCGCCTGCGGGTGTTGTAGCGGACCGCCCAGCGGAAGATCTCGCGGCGGCATGACGCCTCGTCGGGGAAGACAGCGGCGCCGTGAGGGTCTCGCGCTTGAGGGTGGCGTTGAACGCCTCGGCGAGGGCGTTGTCCGCGCTGGACCCGACCCCGCCGAGGGACTGGGTGACCCCGAGCTGCTCGCAGAGCTTGGCGAGGTCCTTGGAGGTGTACTGGGCTCCGTGGTCGGCGTGGAAGATCGCGCCACGCAGGTTGCCCCTGTCGGCCAGGGCGGCCCTGGAGCGCGGGGTCGCCGTCCCATCGGGCCGAGTGCCCGCGCTGTCCGAGCTGACATGCCGGTGCGTCTTCGGAAGCCGGTCGCGATCGAGCAGAAGGCGACCTCTCTTGAAGGACGGGTGTAGGACAGGAGCATGGCCCATGCCAGTCACAGCCGAGGGCGACGCGGTCCCCCTGCCCGGGCCGGAACGCTTGCATTGGCCGCCTCGCTGCTCGTGGCGTGCAGCACCCAGGAGTCGGCGGAGGACGGGACCCCCGCCGACAAGGCGTCGAGCGCGCCGTCGACCCCGGCCTCGGCATCGGCCGCCGCGACCCCGGATGCTCAGGCCGAGGACTCCGAGGGGGTCCGTGCCCGTGTCCCGACCCTCCCCGCGACGGACAGGCCGGCCGCCCTCGCCGCCCAGCTCGACCTAGCCATCGCCACGCTCCGGGATCGCGACGCGCCGGCGGGCGACGTACGCCGGGCCGGGCAGTTCCAGCAGCTCGCTGTCCGCACCGTCGCCACGTCGCCGGGGGAGTTCCGACGCAAGGTGATGCGCCGGGTGGAGCCCGAGACCGCCGCGGTCACGCGGCCTGCGGTCAGGGCTGCGGCCGAGCTTCACCGCCTGACCAGCCCGCAGTCGAAGCTTCCGCAGTGGCGCATCGTCAAGGCCCCGCCGCAGGAGGAGCTGATGCGCTACTACAAGAGGGCGCAGCGACGGACCGGCGTCGCGTGGCGCTACCTCGCGGCGATCCACCTGGTCGAGACGCGCATGGGCCGCATCCGCGGCACGAGCACCGCCGGGGCGAAGGGCCCCATGCAGTTCCTGCCGTCGACCTGGGACATCTACGGAGCCGGTGGGGACATCAACGACCCCCGCGACGCGATCCTTGCCGCCGCCCGCCTGCTGAGGGCGAACGGGGCGCCTGGTGACATGCGCAGAGCACTCTGGCACTACAACCCGTCCGACCACTATGTGCGTGCTGTCAGCGCCTACACCCGCACCCTGCAGCTGGCTCGCTACGTCTACCGCGGCTACTGGCACTGGCGCGTGCTCTACCGCCACGACCGGGGGACGTACGTGCTGCCGGTCGGCTACCCGAAGAAGCGCGCGGTGCTCCTGCACGACGGCTGACTCGCCGACCCACTGGCGTACCGTCTGACGCGTGCATCCGCGACGCAGTGGAGGTCTGCGATGACGAGGTACGTCATCGGTCCCGACGTGGCCCTGGTGCTCGGCCGCGACCAGGTGCCGATCCGCGACGAGCACCAGCTCCTGGCTCCGACCCTCGTCCGCTCCCAGCTGCTGTCGCTGCTCTACCAGGCGGTGCAGCGCGGCGAGATCACGAAGGAGTACGCCGACCAGCACCTCGACTACGTGCGCGGGCTGCGCATCCGGCTGCTCGGGGACCGAGTGCTCCAGAACGTCGCGTGGAAGATCGCCGACCGGCTCGGGTGGCCCGACACGTTCGACGCGGAGTACGTCGCGCTGACCCAGCTGCACGCCGACGCGTTCGTCACGCTCGACCGCCGCCTCGCAGATGCCGTGCAGGACCTGGTGACGGTCGCACCCGTCGAGGAGCTGTCCTGAGCCCGAGTCCTCAGAAGTGTCGGGGGCGGCCGGCCAGCCGCCACCACACGACCAGCAGAACGACGCCACCTACGATCAGCACCCCCGCCACCGCTACGAAGACGAGACCCTCTTCCGCGAGATCCGGCTCGCCCGACGTGAGGGCGGCCGCCGCGAAGAGACCCGCCATCCCCGACAACGCGAGCGACACGACTCCTGCGAACAGCCACCCGCGATAACGGTCCCGTCTCTCGCGGAACCCGGGCCGCCTGGAGACCGCCTTGCTCGCCTCGTCCGCGACGGCCTGCCCCGCGAGCTCCGCGAGGAACCAGAGGACTGCGAACAGCGCGAGTCCGCCGACGAGGAACAGGGCGGTCCGCGGGTCCACGCTCGCGAAGTCTAGGGGTAGATCGTCCGGTTCGACCGCGGCCCGCGGCACCGCTGGCTGGTCGAGCACGTGGGCCGTTGGTCCCTGGCGTCCCCCTCGTCGACGTACTCACTCTGGAGGTGGCCTTCGAAAGGGGTCCGCGATGCCACACGTCCGAACCGTCGCGGCAGCCGCCCTCGGTGCGTACGCCGCGCTGCAGGTGCTCGGCCGCCGTGCCGGGAGCACGAGTGCCGAGCGCCGCACGCCGCTGCCGGGCGACGCCTTGGTGCCGCACCCACAGCTGCGCACCGACCATGCGATCACCATCGACGCATCCCCGGAAGCGGTATGGCCGTGGCTGACACAGATGGGATGGCACCGGGGCGGCTACTACACGCCCGAGTGGGTCGACCGCCTGCTGTTCCCGCAGAACCGGCCGAGCCTGGGCCACCTCGACCCGTCCCTGGTCCGCGACCTGCGAGTCGGCGACACCATCCCCGACGGGCCGCCCGGCACGGCCTGGTACGACGTCGTCGAGGTGGCGGCTCCGACCACGCTGGTCCTGCGGTCCTCCACCCACCTGCCTCCCGGCTGGGCTGACAGGTATGACGCGGCGATCGACTGGACCTGGAGCGTCCGGCTGAGGCGACTGAATGGAGCCAGGACCCGGCTCCAGCTCCGGGTACGCGGCAGGATGTCCCCGCGTTGGCTGACCGTTCTCTACGTCGCCACGATCGTCCCGGCGGACTTCGTCATGGCCCGCGGGATGCTGCGGGGCATCAAGTCACGCGTGGAGGCGGGGTCGGACGACGCGGTGAGGGAGATCGCCCCAGGGGTGTTCTGTCTCGGACCGGCAGGACGCACCCAGACCAACGTGTTCTTCGTCCGAGACGGCGGCTCGTGGACCCTCGTCGACGCGGGCTGGGCGGCAGATGCTGACCGGATCGAGCGGGCTGCGCGGGCGCTGCTCGGACCCGACGTCCACCCGGCGGGCATCGTCCTCACCCACTGCCACCCTGACCACTCCGGTGCCGCGGCGTACCTGGCCGCCGCCTGGGGTTGCCCGGTGTACCTGCACCCTGCCGAGCTGCCCATCGGCGTCGGTGACCTCGCGGCGATGGGCAGCTCGGCAGGGCCGCTCGACCGGTGGCTCATCCTGCCGTTGGTGCGCGCCATGGGGGCTCGCCGCCGCGCAGCCGTCCTGTCCAAGGGATCCCTGCAAGGGGTAGGTCAGCCGCTCGACCCGAACGTCGGAGCGAGGGTTCCGGGCATGCCGAGCTGGGAATGCGTGCCGACGCCGGGTCACACGCCCGGCCACCTGTCCTACCTCCGGAGATCGGACCGCGTCCTGATCGCCGGCGACGCGCTGGTCACCATGCAGATGAACTCCGCGACCGGCCTGTTGCTCGGGAGGCCTGGCCTCTCCGGTCCGCCGTGGTACACCACCTGGAACCAGGAGGCCGCGTCTCGGTCGGTCCTCTGGCTGGCGCGCCTGCGCCCCTCCGTCCTCGCGAGCGGCCACGGAGAGCCGATGACCGGGGAGGAGACGGCCACGGCGATCAGCGACTGGGCGGAGGGAGGGAGGGCAGACCGACCCTTCCGTGGCGGTAGAGGCTGATGCCACTCAGTCGCGTGTGAGTCCGCTCACTGCGCCTGTGACGATTCGAACTCTGCCGCTACGTCAGGTTAGGGTCGGGACTTCGTGCCCGAACCAGCAGATGCGGACGTCGTGAGTCTCCACCACATGCAGATCGGCGAGGTCGCCGAGCAGACCCGCCTGAGCCTGCGCACCATCAGGTACTACGAGGAGGTCGGCCTCGTCACCCCGTCCTCCCGGACGGCGGGTGGCTTCCGCCTCTACTCCGAGACCGACGTCGCGCGACTGCGGCTGATCCGCCGGATGAAGCCGCTGGACCTCTCCCTGGAGGACATGAAGGACGTCCTTGCCGTGCTCGACGGTCTCGAGGCCGCCGACCCCGTGAGCACCGAGCACGACTCCCTTGTGGAGCGTCTCGAGATGTTCCACGAGGCCGCGACGGCACGGGTCACCACCCTGCGCGAGCAGCTCGACACCGCCGAAGGGTTCGCCGCCGACCTCCGTCGCGAGATCGGCCGCCAGAAGCGGAAGGCGGCGAGCAGGGCATGAGCACCACCCAGACCACCGACTCGGTCGACGTACGCCGGGAGGCCGGCCGCCGTCGTACCTTCGCCGTGATCAGCCACCCGGACGCCGGCAAGTCCACCCTCACGGAGGCCCTGGCCCTGCACGCCCGGGTGATCTCCGAGGCCGGTGCCGTGCACGGCAAGGCCGGCCGCAAGGGCACGGTCTCCGACTGGATGGAGATGGAGAAGGCACGCGGCATCTCGATCACGTCGGCCGCCCTGCAGTTCGAGTACGACGGCCACGTGATCAATCTGGTCGACACCCCGGGCCACGCTGACTTCTCCGAGGACACCTACCGGGTGCTCGCCGCGGTCGACGCCGCCGTCATGCTCGTCGACGCCGCCAAGGGCCTCGAGCCCCAGACGCTCAAGCTCTTCCAGGTCTGCAGGCACCGCCGCATCCCCGTGATCACGGTCATCAACAAGTGGGATCGGCCCGGCAAGGAGGCCCTGGAGCTGATCGACGAGATCCAGGCCGAGATCGGCCTGCGGCCCACGCCGCTGACCTGGCCGGTCGGTATCGCCGGGGACTTCCGCGGAGTTCTCGACCGGAGCACCGGCGACATGATCGGGTACACCCGCACCGCCGGGGGCGCGACGCGGGCACCCGAGGAGCGGCTCGACGCGGACGCAGCACTGGCCGAGCACGAGGAGGCCTGGGAGAACGCGGTCGAGGAGCACGAGCTGCTCGAGGCCGACGGAGCCGTGCACGACCAGGAGGAGTTCCTCGCCGGCCACAGCACCCCTCTGATGTTCGCCTCGGCGATCCTCAACTTCGGTGTCGCGCAGCTGCTGCGCACCCTGGTGGAGCTGGCCCCCGCACCCTCGACGACCAGGACCCGTGACGGTGGCGCGCGTGCGGTGGACGACTCGTTCAGCGCCTTCGTGTTCAAGGTGCAGGCCGGGATGGACACCGCCCACCGCGACCGGCTGGCCTTCGCCCGGGTGACCTCGGGAGTCTTCCAGCGCGGCATGGTGGCGACCCATGCCGAGACCGGCCGGCCGTTCGCGACGAAGTACGCGCAGGCCGTGTTCGGCCGCGAGCGCACCGTCCTCGACACGGCGTACCCCGGAGACATCATCGGCCTGGTCAACGCCTCCGCCCTGCGGGTCGGGCACACGATCTACGACGGCGAGCCGGTCACCTTCCCCCCGATCGCGAGCTTCGCGCCGGAGCACTTCATGTCCGTGCGTGCGGCCGACGCGGGGAGGTACAAGCAGTTCCGCCGCGGCATCGAGCAGCTCGACCAGGAGGGCGTCGTCCAGGTCCTGCGCTCGGAGGTGCGCGGCGACCAGGCCCCGGTCCTCGCCGCGGTCGGCCCCATGCAGTTCGAGGTCGCCGCTGCCCGGATGGAGGGCGAGTTCAACGCCCCGATCAAGATGTCGCGGCTCGACTACTCCCACGCCCGGCGTACGACGGCCGAGCAGGCCGTCGAGGTCAACGACCTGCGAGGCGTCGAGGTCCTCACCCGCAGCGACGGGGTGCTCCTCGCACTCTTCCCCGACCGGTGGCGGGCCGAGGCCGTGGAGCGTCAACACCCTCACCTGGTGCTCGAGCGGCTCGTCGCCGGCGAGCGCTGACCCCCCAACGTCCCAAGCACTGTGGACGGTTCCCGAGCGGTATGCCGCTTGTGGAGCGTCCATAACCCCGCGTTACAAGCGGAGAGAGACGAGAGCGAGGACACCCACGTGTACGCCGTCCGGGGTGCGCTGTTCTCCCAGTTCGACGACGTCGGCGCACCCAAGAACGTCATCATCGACCTCACCTACGCTGAGATCTGGGACGCCTCGACGGTCGCCGCCCTCGACGCCATCCAGACGAAGTTCGAGTCCAAGGGCAGGAACGTCGAGATCGTGGGGCTCGACGGGGCAAGCGCCCACATGCACGACCCGGCTCAGCGGCCACCTCAGCACACACTGACCCAGGGTCCCGGTCCGCCGTTCTGACAGGCCGACCCGGGTCGTTCGACTACGGAGAGGGCTCGGCGATGGGACCGCGGTTCGAGGAGATCGACTGGCAGGAGACCCCGATGGGTCCGATCAGCCTGCGGCGGCGCGTCGAGCCGGCCTTGGACGTCGACGTCTACGAGGTCAAGCTCGGTGAGGAATTCCTCATGTCGAGCCTCTTCACCGTGGCGGAGGTCGAGCTGGCCCGTCTCGGCCTGGCGAAGGTCGACGGTGCGGCGATCGACGTACTGGTGGGCGGGCTCGGACTCGGCTACACCGCCGTCACCGCACTCGAGGACCCGCGGGTCAGGTCGCTCACCGTCGTCGAGGCGCTCCCGCAGGTGATCGACTGGCACCGGCGACGGCTGCTGCCCGACACCGAGCACCTCACCCCGGACGGCCGCACCCGGCTCCTCGAGGGGGACTTCTTCGGGCTGGTGCGCGAGGGCGGACCGATCGCCCCGGGCGGGCCGGAAGCCTACGACGCGATCCTGCTCGACATCGACCACACCCCGCGCCACGTCCTGCACCCCAGCCACGCCGAGTTCTACACCGCCCCGGGGCTCCGGGCGTTGAAGCACCACCAGCGCCCGGACGGCGTCTTCGCGCTCTGGTCCGACGACCCGCCGGACCAGGACTTCATGTCTGTGCTCGGGTCGGTGTTCGTCTCGGCGCGCGCCGAGGTCGTGACCTTCCCGAACCCGCTCACCGGCGGCGAGTCGGCCAACACCGTGTACGTCGCCCGCTGACCCGCATCGCGTGGACCGACTTCCCACGCGTCGTGGACGGTTCCCGAGCGGTATGCCGCTTGTGGAGGGTCCATAACCCCGCGTTACAGCGGGGGGTAGTTTGGCTGGCATGGAACACCCTGCGGTGCGGCGCAAGCAGCGAGACCAGGACCGGTGCACGGCGCTCCTGCTCGAGAACATCCACCCCGTGGCGGTCGACGTCCTGTCCCAGGCAGGGGTGGACGTCAGGGCCGCCCCCGGCGCCATGGACGAGGCCGAGCTGGTCGAGGCCATCTCGGACGTCGACCTGCTCGGGATCCGCTCCAAGACCCAGGTCACCGCGAAGGTGCTCGAGCACGCCCCTCGGCTGCTGGCGATCGGCGCCTTCTGCATCGGGACGAACCAGATCGACCTGCGCACCGCGTCCAGCGGCGGTGTCACGGTGTTCAACGCCCCCTTCTCCAACACGCGCAGCGTCGTCGAGCTCGCGATCGCCGAGATCATCGCGCTGACCCGACGGCTGACCCAGAAGGACGCCGCCCTCCACGCCGGCCGCTGGGACAAGTCCGCCGCGGGAGCCCACGAGGTCCGTGGCCGCCGGCTGGGCATCGTCGGCTACGGCAACATCGGCAGCCAGTTGTCGGTCCTCGCCGAGAGCCTCGGCATGTCGGTGTCCTTCTACGACGTGGCGGACAAGCTCGCCCTGGGCAACGCCCGGCGCCGACCCACGCTCGAGGCGGTGCTCGAGGAGTCCGACGTGGTCTCGCTGCACGTCGACGGGCGGCCCGGCAACGCCGGCATCTTCGGCGAGCAGCAGTTCCGCCACATGAAGCCCGGCGCGATCTTCATCAACCTCTCCCGCGGGTTCGTCGCCGACCACGAGGCGCTGCGCGAGCACATCCTCAGCGGGCACCTCTCGGGGGCGGCGATCGACGTGTTCCCCGACGAGCCGAAACGGCAGGGTGACGAGTTCTCCTCCGCGCTGCGCGGCCTTCCCAACGTGATCCTGACCCCGCACATCGGGGGCTCCACCGAGGAGGCGCAGGAGGACATCGGCCGCTTCGTGGCCGGCAAGCTCGAGGACTTCCTGCACAACGGTGCCACGACGCTCAGCGTCAACATGCCCAGCGTCGCCCTGGAGCACGCACCCGGCACCCACCGGCTCGCCCACCTGCACCAGAACGTCCCCGGTGTCCTGGCGCGCGTCAACGCAGTCCTCGCCGACCGGGGCGTGAACATCGAGGGCCAGCAGCTGACCACCCTCGGCGACCTCGGCTACCTCGTCACCGACATCGCCCTCGACTACGCACCCGACGTGGTCGACGAGCTCGCCGGACTCCCGGAGACGGTGGCCCTCCGGGTGATCGACTGACCTGTCCCTGGGTTAGGTTTGGCGACGCCCCGCGCAGGGGACGCTTGCAGGAGGACGCACGGGGGAAGACCAGGGCTCGCAGACGCCGAACGTCGAAGACGTGGACGGACCAACCGTGACGACAACCGTTACCAGGCAGGACATCGCAGCCCACGTGGCGGACGCATTCGACGTCACCGGGGTGATGAAGACCGAGATCCTCCGGGCCGCCATGAACTCCTGGGCACCCCACCCCGTCGTACAGGTCCTCCTGACCCTGCCCGAGGGCTACTACCGCAGCCTCGACGAGGTGTGGACCCGGCTGCCGAGCGTCCCGGAGCGGTAGGCCACATCCACCGCGCCGGTCCCGGCCAAGGCCACCGTGACCGGGGCGTCCGGCTGACCGGGCGTCACCGCGCAATGTTGCGGCGCAGTCCCCATGCGGCGGCCGCGAACAACGCCGCGCCGTAGGCGACGAGGACGCCGAGCTCGCTCACCACGTCGACGACGCCGCCGTCGCGACGGATCAGCTCGGCGAAGCCGTCGGCGGCCCAGGCGTGCGGGGTGAGGTGCGCGACGGCGTACATCGTGGGTGAGAAGAACTCCAGCGGCATCATCGACCCGCCCAGGGCACCCATCCCGAGCGCGAGGAGGAGGCCGATCGCGATCGCCTGCTCGCTGCTCGTGGCGAGCGAGCCCATCAGCATCCCCGCTCCTCCGGCGACCGTCGCGAACGCCAGCATGAGCAGCGCCGCCGCCGCAGGGCTCCCCCAGGAAACCCCGAAGAGAAGTGCGGAACCGAGCATGATGATCACGCCCTGGAGCACGGCGATCGCGATCCGGCCGAGCGCCTCCCCGGCGACGATCGCCCTCACCGACGTGGGCGTCGCGTACATGCGCCGGGAGACGCCGAGCTTGCGCGTCTCGATCAGGGCGGTGGAGGCAGTCATCGACGTGACGAAGACGAAGAGCAGACCAGCGGTACGACCACCGCGAGGAGGATCGCCGAGCGGTCACGGAGCCGCTGTCGCAGGTCCTTCCCGGCGATGTGGAGGCTCGCGACCATGTCGACCTCCGCCTCAGTCCCTGAACCGTTTGCCGGTCAGGTGCAGGAAGACGGCCTCGAGGTCCGGCTCCTGTACTACGACCGAGCGGATCGACGAGCCCGACGTGGTGACCGCCTGCATGACCAGCGGCAGCGCCGACTCTGCCGACGGGACCAGGACGTCGATGGTGTCGGCCTCCGCCGTGGACCGCTCCACTACGACGAGCTCGTCGATGGCGCGCCTGGCACGATCCAGGTCTCCTTCGACGGAGAGGACGATGTGCTCCGCGGCGCCGAGTCTCGCCGTGAGGTCGCGTGAACCTCCCTCTGCGATGAGGTGTCCCAGGTCGACGATGCCGACCCGGTCACACAGCCGCTCGGCCTCCTCCATGTAGTGGGTCGTGTAGAGCACGGCCATGCCCTCGGCGCTGAGCCGCTCGATGCTCTCGAGGATGGAGTTGCGTCTGCGGGTCGACGCCGACGGTGGGCTCGTCGAGGATCAGCAGCCGCGGTCGGTGGATGAGCCCGACCGCGATGTTGATGCGGCGCTTCATGCCGCCGGAGTACTGCTTCACCTGGTCGTCGGCGCGGTCGCCGAGGCCCACGACGTCGAGCACCTCCGCCGTATGGTCCCGTACCTCGCTGCGGGACAGGTGGTAGAGCGAGGCGAAGAACCGCAGGTTCTCTCGTCCGGTGAGGTCCGGGTAGAGCGCGATGTCCTGAGGGACGTAGCCGATCTGCTGCTTCACCGCCAACGCGCCGGGGTGCATGCGCTGCCCATCGACCTCGATGTCGCCCGCGTCGCCGTCGAGGACCCCTGCGACCATCGAGATGATCGTCGTCTTGCCGGCGCCGTTGGGTCCGAGCAGGCCGTAGGTCTCACCGGGCCGATGGAGAACGACACGTCGTCCACGGCCACCAGGTCTCCGAAGCTCTTGCACAGGTCCGCGCAGGCCAGGATGGGTCGCGCCGTGGGCGGCGCCTCGGTCTCGACACCGACCGTCGACACGTTCACGGCTTCACCAGCTCGGCGACCAGGTCACCGATCGTCTCGACGTAGTGGTCGACCTCGGCTGCCGTCGTGGTCGGCCCGACCAGGGCCATCTCGTGGACCGGGGTCAGCAGGATCCCCCGGTTGGCGCACCAGAGGTGGACCAGGGCGTCGAGCGGGCCGGTGAGGCCTTCGTTGACGATGTCCACGGCGTTGTAGTCGACCTCCGAGAAGGCCGCCTCGGAGCCGTTCCTGGGTGGCTTCGGAAGGAACCGGAACTCCACCCGACAGCCGATCCGGGCGACGTACCACGCGAGGCCTGCGTCGCCGATCACCTTCTCGAGCCCCTGCTGCATGCGCACCGCGAGGTCGACCATGCGTTCGAAGTTGTCCTCGGTGATGGCGTGCTCCAGGGCCGCCCGGATTCCCGCCACGGCCGCGGGGTTGCCGGAGAGCGTGCCGCCGAACCCGAAGAAGTTCTGCCAGGCCGTCCGGGAGGAGAGGAACTCCGAGATCTCCCTGGTGACACCGAGCACCGCGGCCGGGTAGCCGCCACCAATGAACTTGCCGGCGACGAACATGTCCGGGGTGAGGCCCAGGCCACCGGTCATGCCCCGGGGCCCGGCGCACATGCTGTGCGTCTCGTCGATGAGCAGCAGCGTGCCATGTCGGCTCGTCAAGGAGCGCAGTGCGTCGAGGAAGCCCGGCTCCGGCGCGATGATGCCCAGGTTGGTCATCACCGGCTCGGTGATCACGCAGGCGACGTCGCCCGGGGCCAGGGCCCGCTCGAGCGCCTCGACGTCGTTGAAGTCGACGACCTTCGTCATCGCCTTCGCGTCCTGGACGACAGGGCCCATCATCCCCGGCACGTTGATGACCTCGCCGAAGAAGTCGACGACCAGGGTCTCGTCCACCGAGCCGTGGTAGGTCCCGTTGAACATGAGGATCAGCTGCCGTCCCGTGAACGCGCGAGCGATCTTCAGCGCCATTCGGTTCGCGTCCGTGGCGGTCATGAGGACCTGCCAGAACGGCAGCCCGAACCGCTTGTGCAGCTCCCGGCCGACCCAGATGCTGTCCTCGGTGGGCAGCATGGTCGTCGTACCCCCGTGCCTCATCTGCGAGGTGATCGCGTCCACGATCTGGGGCTGCGCGTGGCCGCACAGCGCGCCGGTGTCACCGAGGCAGAGGTCGAGGTAGCGGTGGCCGTCGACGTCGGTCACGCGAACCCCCTCGGCGTGCTCCACGAAGACCGGGAAGCCCCCGCTCCAGATGCGCATCCACGACATGGGGACGCCACCGACGAGGTGCTCGCGCGCCTCCTCGTACAACGCCTTGGACCTCGGGCGCTCCTCGACGAAGCGCCGGGTCTCCTCGTCCAGAAGGTCGCGCACGCGCTGCAACGTCACCTCTGCCATCTCAGCTCCTCAGGCCACCGTGATGGTCGGATCGAGGTAGACGTCCTGGATCGCGTGCAGCAGCTCGATCCCCTCGTCGAACGGACGCTGGAAGACCTTCCGCCCGGCGATGACGCCGATGCCACCGGCCCGCTTGTTGATCACGGCCGTCCGGACCGCGTCGTGCAGGTCCGAGGCACCCGACGAGGCGCCGCCGGAGTTGAGCATGCCGACGCGTCCGGCGTAGCAGTTGAGCACCTGCCACCGGCAGCGGTCGATCGGGTTCTCGCCCACGTAGGTGTCGTAGACCATCGGGTTGGTCTTGCCGATCGAGAGCGCGGTGAACCCGCCGTTGTTCTCGGGGAGCTTCTGCTTGATGATGTCCGCCTCGAGCGTGACCCCGAGGTGGTTGGCCTGGCCGGTCAGGTCGGCGGAGACGTGGTAGTCCACGCCGTCCTTCTTGAAGGCGGGGTTGCGCAGGTAGCACCACAGAATCGTCACCATGCCCAGCGAATGCGCCTCGGCGAACGCCGCGCTCACCTCCTCGAGCTCACGGCGCGAGACATCGGCGCCCCAGTAGATCGTGGCGCCCACGGCCGTCGCGCCGAGGTCGAACGCCTGGTGGACGGAGGCGAACATCGTCTGGTCGTGCACGGTGGGGTGGGTCAGCAGCTCGTTGTGGTTGAGCTTGAGCACGAATGGGATCTTGTGCGCGTACTTCCGCGACACCGCCCCGAGCACGCCCAGCGTGGTCGCCACGGCGTTGCAGCCGCCCTCCAACGCGAGCCGGACGATGTTCTCGGGGTCGAAGTACATCGGGTTCGGTGCGAACGACGCGGCGCCCGAGTGCTCGATGCCCTGGTCGACCGGGAAGATCGACAGGTAGCCCGTCCCGCCCAGACGGCCCTGGCCGGTCAGGACCGCCAGGTTGCGGAGGACCGCCGGACTGCGGTCGCTGTCGCGCCAGATCCGGTCGATGAAGTCCGGCCCGGGCAGGTGCAGCATCTCCTTCGGCATGCTCTTGCAGGTGTAGTCCAGCAGCTGCTCGGTGTCGGTCCCGAGCACGGCGGCGACGTCTGTGGTCATCGTGGCTCTTCCCTCCTGCCGTTCGCTGCCCGACGGAATGGGTACGTCGAAGAGGCCGGGCCGCGAGCCGGCGGTTCAACTCCTGTCTAGCCACCGTTCGCGGTCCGGCCCAGGGTCCTCCGACCCGACTTTCGACTCCTTCGACTCACGTCGCGTCGCTGTCAAGTCGCCGTGGAGAATCCTCAACGCAGCAAAGGGATCTGGTTCACCGAGCGCGGCGACGTAGGGGCCGGTAGGACCTCGTCGACGTCGGTGGCTCGGGGGGCCTCGTGCGACGCGAGGGCGGCCAGGGCCTCCGCTCGGGTCCTGACGCCGAGCTTGTGCATCGCCGCTGACACGTGGGCACGCACGGTCGCGGGCTGGAGACCGAGCTCGACGCCGACACGGTGGGTGTCGTAGCCACGTCGCAACAGCTCCATCACCTCCCGCTGTCGCTCGCTGAGCCGGACCCAGGGCGAGTGCGGGTCCTGGACCTCGAGCCGCTGACGGCACTCCTCCATCACGCCTCGGACGAGCTCCATCGGCACGGGCACGTTCCCGGTGAGGACTCCCCGCACGGCGTCGGGCAGCTCGGGAAGGTTGCAGTTGCAGATCAGGCCTGTCGCACCGGCGAGCATCATGTCGACGACGAACTGGTCGTCGGGGCCCATCGTCAGGACGAGGACGTGGATGTCGGCCGCCCGAGCCTCGCGGATCGTGCCGGCGACGTCGCCGACGCACTTGCTGATGAGGAGCACGTCGGTAGGGCACTCCCGGAGCATGACTCGGGCCCCACCCGCGGTCGTGGCCTCGCCGACGACTCGGAGACCGGCAGCAACCAGGAGGCGATGCAACATCGCCCGGTACTCCGGATCTGGATGCACGACCAGCACCCTCGGCAGCTTCCCCACCTATGGCTCCTCAAGGCCGGCCCCGGCTTCCCCCGAGGGGCCTCTCCTACCTACGAGGGTTGTTCCGATCTGTCTGCTCTCCAAGGGCCGATGGACCCTGCTCAGACCCGCGGAGGGTCCCGACTGCGGTGGCCCTCCCGTCCAGGTTGCCTAGCCCCTGCACGAACGAGTTCTTTACTTCTCCTGCGAGGGTGGGCCCGGACGATCATGATTTGTGACCATGCGTCCTGTTCGTGCTGCCTCCCCCCGCCTGCGTACCTCCTCCGGAGCCCTGCGCCGCATCCGCTGGTCGGCGCCGGCTCTGACCGTGGCCGTGGTGGGCTCGCTCGTCCTCGGGCAGGCTCCTGACGGTCCGGGCACTGCCGCGGAACCCGGGGCTGCGGTCGAGGGCGCCGTGGGCTCACCGGGAGGCACGGTCACGACCGTCGCGACGAAGCGGGTCGAGCTGAAGCGGCGCACGGGCACGGTCACCGGCGACGGACAGACGGTGTACGTCGCCAACCGCACCGAGTTCCGACCCCGCCGGACGACCGTCGCCCTCCCGCCCCGGATCCGGGCCAGGTCGTGGGCCGTGGTCGACCTGGACACGGGACGGATCATCGGTCGCAACGGCGCTCGCAGGCAGCTCCCGCAGGCATCGACGATCAAGCTGCTCACCGCGCTGACAGCAACGCGCACCATCGAGCCGGGGGCTCGGCACCGCGTCACGCGGTGGGAGGCGTCCCAGACCTGCTCGTGCGCAGGGATCAGGCGCGGCGGGATCTACACCCGCGACACCCTGCTGCGGGGGATGCTGCTGCCGTCGGGCAACGACGCTGCCGAGGCGTTGGCCGGCACCCATCCCCGAGGCCGGAAGGCGTTCTACCGGGCGATGAACTCGCTGGCCCGCGAGCTCGGCGCGAGCGACACGGTCGCCAGGAACGCATCGGGACTGACCGCCGCCGGCTCGCACTCGTCCTCCCGCGACCTGGTGATCCTGCTCCGCGCTGCGCTTGTCGACCCGACCGTCTCGGCCATCCTCGCCGAACGCTCGGCGGAGATCGCCACGGTGGCCGGCAAGCACCGCCGCACCGTGTGGCGCAGCACCGACTACGTCAACCGCTTCGAGGGCTCGCTGGGCAAGAGCGGCTGGACCACGCCCGCCCAGAACACCCTGGTCGTGGTCACTCCCGTCCGGGGGCGGCAGATCGCCGTGGCGACCATGGGCGCACCGAGCGGCTACTCCACGAGGGGCGCGCGGCGCCTGACCAGGTGGGCGGGTGCGAACATCGACGGTCTACGGGCCGTCGGCGGGCTCCCGCGGCCCTGACCTGCCCGCCCCACCAGCCGTCCGGTGGATCAGCAGCAGCGACGGAACCCGGCGAACTGGAGCGAGGCGTCGTAGCGGATGAGACCCTCCTCGACGAGGTCCCAGAGGACGGCGACGATCGTGGCACGGTCGGCGACGTAGTCGGTGGCGACCGAGGCGACGACGTCGGCCGGGGTCCAGGCCCCTTCCGTGACTGCGTCGAACACCGCGCTGCGCAGCAGCTCTGGGCTGGTCTGCGTGACCATCATGGTTCCCTCACCTGCATCCGGTGCGACGGCCGCCGCTGCGACGGCCGGAGAGCGGCCCGCTGGACCGCTGCCACCAGAAAGCCTGCCTTCATGTGGTTTCCCACGGACGGGGCATTGGTCCTGTCCGTCCGCGACATCCGACCTCTTCGAGCGCGTCCCCTGGGCCGACGACGTCCGGGTGGGCGGGACATGGACAATAAGGCTGAACGGGCACATCTCAGCCGCGGCTGACGTACCGTTTGGGAAACCTTTACTCTTGTCGGTCTCGCCGCCGCTGTCGGTGATCTAGCTCTTCGGGGAGAGCTTCATGCACAAACGCCGCCTCGGCGTGCTGACCGCCCTGTGTGTCGTCGCGGGGCTCACGCTCGGTCTCGCGCCTGCCGACCCCCCTGCCCAGGCCGTCGGGACCCCGGCCGCGTCCATCCAGTCCGGAGCCCTTGCCCCAGTGGCGGCGGATGCGGGCAGCCGACCGAACATCGTCCTGTTCTCGGCCGACGACATGCGGGCCGACGACCTCGAGTTCATGCCACGCACCAGGCAGCTACTGGGCAGGGCCGGCACCACGTTCACGGACGCGATCTCGAACTACCCGCTGTGCTGTCCGGCCCGGGCGGTGCTGCTCACGGGGCAGTACTCCCACAACAACGGGGTTCAGGGCAACAAGTGGCCCGCCGGTGGTCACCGGAAGTTCTACGAGACCGGCGCCGAGCTCGAGACCCTGCCGGTGTGGCTCAAGCGAGCCGGCTACAACACCGGGCTCGTCGGCAAGTACCTGAACAACTACGGCGCCACCAACTCCGAGCAGGCCTCGACCGGCCCCCGCTACGTCCCGCCCGGCTGGGACGAGTGGCACGCCTCGGTCGGCGGGGTCCTCAAGTACTACTGCGTCACCTTGAACCACAACGGCCGGCTCCGCCGTCATCCGGGCGAGTACCAGACCGACCTCTACACCTCGCTCAGCACGGACTTCATCCGCGAGTACGCAGGGAAAGAGAAACCGTTCTTCCTCTGGGCCTCCCACTTCGCCCCCCACGTCGGTGTCTCGCCTCGTGCGAACGACATCTGCGGGAAGGCCGCGGGACTGCCGGTCCCCGCCGCGGAGCGCCACAAGCAGATGTTCGACGGCCTCCCGCTGCCCGAGGCTCCCTCCATCAACGAGGAGGACATGTCCGACAAGGGCACCTACATGAACGGTCGGGCCAAGCAGGACCTCGGCCGCATGGGGGCCTCCCACCGCAGCCGCATCGAGTCCCTCCAGGCGCTCGACGAGTCGGTGGCCGACACCGTCGCCGCGCTCAAGGCCAAGGGTGTCCTCGACGACACCCTGTTCGTCTTCACCTCCGACAACGGGTGGCTGCTCGGTGAGCACCGCGCCCACAAGAAGACCCTCCCCTACGAGGAGGCGCTGAAGGTTCCGCTGATGATGCGCGGCCCCGGCCTGCCCACGAACGAGCAGCGTCACCAGCCGGTCAGCCTGGTGGACATCCCGGCGACCGTCCTCGAGCTCGCCGGCGCGACCGCGACCAAGCCGCAGGACGGCGTCTCGCTGATGGGCCACCTCGGCGACCCGGGCCGGCTGGCGCGCCGGATCATGCCGATCGAGGCGGGCCCCGAGCCGGACATCCAGAAACGGCACAACCTGATCATGCCTCTGTGGCTCTACCGCGGGGTCCGCTCCTCGCAGTACTCCTACATCGCCTGGCAGATAATGGGGTCCGAGGAGGAGGAGTTCTACGACCTCGACGAGGATCCTTTCCAGCTCGACAGCCGCCATGAGGCGACCTCGCAGGCGTTGATCACGGCGCGGGCCTACTACGAGAAGCTTCGAGACTGCGCCGGCCCGACCTGCGTGGACGAGCTCCCCGCGGCGGTCCAGGACGGCAACCTCGTTCCCCGCCGGGCCGGTGACACGACGGCGCCCCAGGTGCGCACGGTCTCGGCGCCCAAGGGCTGGATCCGCACGACCCGACCCACCGTCCGCTACACCGCCACCGACGCGACCGACCCCGACCGGAGCCTGTCGCACTGGTGCAGCCATCAGGCCATCGGCTGCGACGGCGAGGCCACGTTGAAGCTCGGCGGCGAGGGCCGCCACCACTGGACGATCCTGGTCACGGACCGGGCCGGCAACGTGGGCAGCCGCTACGGCAAGGTGGGCGTGGACCTCCACCGGCCGCGGGTGACGTTCCAGGGTCCTCGCAACAAGGTCGTCAACGGCACCTCGGCTCGCCTGCCGTGGCAGGTGAGCGACTCCGGCTCCGGAGTCGCCTCGGTCGACACCCGTCGCCGGGTCGCCCCGCTGTCCGGACCTTTCGGCACGTGGCGGCGCCCCGCGGCCCTGCAGGGCAAGCGCCTGCCGGCGCAGTCCGCCGCCCTGCCCGCCGGCAGCGGTACCGTCTGCCTCGAGACCCGGGCCCGCGACGTCGCGGGCCGGGTGATGAAGTGGACCGGCCGCGTGTGCCGGTCCCGCGCGGTGGACGCCGCGACCCTCGCGTCCGGGCCGCGGTGGCGGACCGTGAAGCACGACAGCTGGTACGCCGGCACGGGGACCGTCGCGAGCGTCCGCGGTGCCGCGCTGACCGTCCCGAGCACCGGCGGTGTCAGCGTCGTCCGGCTCGTCGCCCGCACCGGCCCCGGCATGGGTCGGCTGCGCATCGACGTCGGGGGCGGCAGGTTCACCCGGATCAACCTCGACAGTCCGCGCAAGGGCCTCCAGGAGTTCGTCCTGAGGACCCCTGGTAGGTCCGGTGCGGTCAAGGCGACCGTGGTCAGCGCCGGCAAGCCCGTCTGGGTCGACTCGATCGGGGTCGTGAAGCGGCCGGCCGGCTGAGACCCACAGGGGTCCGGGCGGGTCGGCGGGCCCTGCCTGCGCGGGCAGCGGGCGCCGTCGCGTGCGCGACGCCACGTTTCGAGGGGCCCCGGTTGGCTACCCTCGACACACCATGAAGCTGAAGATGCGCACGCGCCACGCCAAGCGGTACCGCCAGATCGCCGCCCTCCTGATCCGGCACGGCCGAGGCGACCTCGTGCGCTCGGCCGGGATCGACGGAGTCCTCGACGAGGAGCAGGTCGAGACCGGTGACCCGGAGGCCGCTTCCCGTCTCGCCGCCGACCTCGAGGAGATGGGCCCGACCTTCATCAAGCTCGGTCAGCTCCTCTCCTCCCGGGTCGACCTGCTCACCCCGGCGTACATCGCGGCGCTCTCCCGGCTCCAGGACAAGGTCGAGCCGTTCCCCTTCGAGCAGGTCGAGGAGATCGTGAGCGACGAGCTCGGGGTGCGCCTGTCGAAGGTGTTCCCGACGTTCGACCGGGAGCCACTGGCGGCGGCGTCCCTCGGCCAGGTGCATCGCGCCACCCTGCGCGACGACCGCGAGGTCGTGGTCAAGGTGCAGCGGCCCGGCATCCGCCGGCAGGTTCTCGACGACATGGAGGTCCTCGCCGACCTCGCCGACGTCCTCGACACCCACAGCGACCTCGGGCGCTACGGCCTCGCCGACCTGCTCGAGGAGTTCCGCAAGTCGCTCCTCGACGAGCTCGACTACCACCGCGAGGCCGACAACCTGACCACGATCAGCCGAATCGTCGCCGACCGTCCCGGGCTGGTCGTACCCAAGCCCTATCCCGACTACTCCAGCAGCCGGGTCCTGACGATGGAGTACGTCGAGGGGAAGAAGATCACCGACCTCGGTCCGCTCGGCAAGCTCGAGCTCGACGGTGCTCCCCTCGCCGACGAGCTCTTCGCGGCGTACCTGGAGCAGGTCCTGGTCGAGGGGATCTTCCACGCCGACCCGCACCCGGGCAACGTGCTGGTCACGCCTGACGGGCGGGTCGCCCTGCTCGACATCGGCATGGTCGCCCGGCTCGCGCCTGCCTACCGCGACCGCCTGGTCAAGCTGTTCCTCGCGCTCGCCGACAGCCGCCCCGACGAGGTGACCCGGGTGGCGCGCACCATGGGCGAAGAGCTGCCCGACTTCGACGCGGTGCTCCTCGAGCGCGCGGTCACCGACATCGTGGGCCGCTCGGCGGACGCGTCGCTCTCCGACCTCGACGTCGGCGCGATGGTGCTCCAGCTGACCCGCCGGGCCGGGGAGGCCGGTCTCAAGATGGACCCCGAGCTGGTCATGCTCGGCAAGACTCTGCTCAACCTCGACCAGGTGGCAGCCGCCCTCGACCCCGACTTCGAGCCCCGGGACGCGCTCCGCCGGCACACCACCAACCTGATGCGGAACTCGATGAAGACGTCGCCGGCGGCGATGTTCGCCACCGTCCTGGAGGCCAAGGAGTTCGTCGAGGCCCTCCCCGGCCGGGTCAACCGGGCCTTCGACGCGATCGGCGAGGGCCACTTCGAGCTGCGGGTCAAGGCGTTCGACGAGGACGAGTTCCTCCGTGGCCTCCACAAGCTCGCCAACGTCATCGCGGCGGGGCTGATCCTGGCCGCGATGATCCTGGCCTCGGCGTTCCTCGCCCGCTCCGGTGACGGCGGCGCCACCGCGGAGAACCGGATCGCCCTCGGCGTCTTCGTGATCTCGGTGGTGGCCGCCCTCGGGATGCTCTCGCGGATCGCTCTCCAGACCCGGCACGTCCGCTCCCACCGACGCACCTGACCGCCGACCCGTCCCGTCCGCCGCGGGCCCGACTCGGACAAATCAGCACCTCTCACCCCTTCCCACCCGAATGTGATCTCCGCTACGTTGCGGGAGGTCCCACGGCGGGACGGGGGAGGCACCCTCTCAAAGGGGACAGGTTTGTCCAAGCAGCACAGGCAGCCCCGGCTGTCGTCTCGGGTTTCACGCGGGCCGGTCCTGGCCCTGGTCTCAGCACTCGCCCTGGCCCTCGTCGGCCTGGGCCTGGCAGCATCCCCGGCACAGGCCGACGGTCCGGGCGTCGGGACGCCGTGGGTCGTCACGGTCGGCGACTCCTACATCTCGGGCGAGGCGGGCCGGTGGGCCGGCAGCTCGAACGCCTCCTCGTCCTACGCGGACGCGCTCGGCTCCACGGCGTACTTCGACAACGCCTCAGGCACGGGCGAGCAGATCCCCCGCTGCCACCGCAGCAGGGCCGCCGAGGCCTTCATCGGCGGCGGCGTCAACGGCAAGAACCTCGCCTGCTCGGGGGCGAGGACCGCCACCTTCTGGGACTCCAACGGCAGGTTCAAGCCGGGTCTGGACTTCTACGACGACGGCGCGGGGAACATCGGCCAGGCCAAGGCGCTCCAGCAGTTCGCGGCGAACAACAACGTGGCGATGGTGGTCGTCTCCATCGGCGGCAACGACTTCAACTTCGCCTCGATCGTCCAGACGTGTGTCGAGAACTTCCTCACCTCGCCCACATGGTGGAAGAACTACTGCCACGACGACAGCAGCGTGACCTCGAACTTCACCAGCAGCAACGTGTCGGCGGTGAAGTCGAAGGTCGCGACCGCCTACCAGAACGTCCGGGCTGCGATGCGCAACGCCGGCTACAGCGACAGCTCGTGGACGATGCTGGTGCAGAACTACCCGTCGCCGCTGCCCAAGTCCAGCGGGATGAGGTACGCCGAGAGCGGTTACACCAGGCAGGACACAGGCGGCTGCGGCTTCTGGAACGCCGACCTCAACTGGGCCAACGACTCGGCGCTGCCCACCATCAACAGCACCGTCGTCGGCGCCATCAGCACGGCGGGGATCACCAACAGCCGGACCCTGAACCTGGCCCCGGCGTTCAACGGCCGCCGGCTGTGCGAGAACACCGTCGGCCTCTACGAGGAGGTGGGCCTCACCAGCTGGACCCACAAGAAGGCGGTCGACCAGACCGAGTGGATCAACCAGATCCGCACGGTCACGACCTGTTGCTCGAGCTCGCCCTACTACATCCAGGAGTCGCTGCACCCGAACTACTGGGCGCAGATGGCAACGCGGTCGTGCGTGCGCCAGGCCTACAACGGCGGCGTCCCACGGGGCGGCACCTGCACGATCAGCGGCACCGGCCTCCTCAACGGCGAGCCCCGGATGAGCCTGGGCTGACCAGGTCTCAGCGGTAGCGGCAGATCCCGCCCACGCCCTCGAACGGCCCGTAGTCGGCGTCGGGCGGGATCACCCGCACCTGGGCACCGGTGAGCAGGGCGGCGCGGACCGCGACGTCGAGCAACGGCCCCCGCAGCATCTCGATCGGGCCCCGACCCGGCGCCCCGACCGGAGCGACGTCCGTCGGACCGGTGCCGAACCACGCCTCGAGGTCGTCGGACCCGGCACCCACGAGGAGCGTCCCGACCCGCCCCGAGGCGAGTGCCGTGAGGGTCTCGTGCGCACCCTCGACGGCGAGGCCGTGGGGTGCGCGTTCCTCCTGGAACTTCTTCCAGAGCACGGCGAGCTCCTCCTCGGTGGCCTCCCGGACGGCGTGCGCGACGGCATCGCCGCGGGCCTTCTGCGAGCCGTCGGCGGCGCGGCTGCCGTTGATCCGCTTGATCCGGACCCCCTGGCCGACCCACTCGGGCAGCTTGTCGAGCAGCAGCTGGGTGGCCCGCACGTCCCCGGAGACCACGAGGATCCTGGCCTCGGTGCGGTGGAGCGACGCCGCGACAGCGTCGGCGACCACGGCGGCGTTGTGGGCCCACGAGTCCTCGGCCCGACGCTGGTAGCGCCCCTGCGTGAGCCCTTCCCACCCGCCGGGGGCGTTGCGCTCGATCTCGTCGTCGGGGCCCTCCACCTCGGAGTAGACCGGCGTGCTTCCCGCACCGATGGACGCCTCGATGTCGGCACCCGTTCGGTCGATGACGACGAGGACGTAGGCGGGCTTGTCCTGCGCCCACCTCAAGAGCGGCAGCATGTGCGCGGGAGACCCGTAGTGCGCGAGGTCGGCCCCGTCGAGCTCGGGCAGGGGTACGACGGCGAGTATCTCCTTGTCTCGGGCGAACGCGACCACGTGGCCCGCACCCCGAGCCGCCCGGGCCGAGGCCGGCGCCACGAGCGCTGCCTCGAGAGCCTGGACCGTCCCCTCGTCGGCGCCCTGCTCCAGCAGCGCCGCGGCCAGTGGCCGCCACCTGGTCTCCCAGGTCAGCTGGTACTCGTTGGCCACGTCCGGCGCGGCCCCCAGGTACACCGACGCCACGGGCTCCGTGGGACGGAGCACGACCTCGAGCGTGCTCTGGCTGATCCTCTGCTGCAGGACTGCCACGCAACTCACCTCCTCGACGAAACACCTCCACCCATCTCCGCCGATCGCGCTGGATTCCGCCAGAGTCGTCCGACCTATTTCCCGGGTGGTCAGTCAGGGACCTCCCCGGTGGTCGGCACCAGGATCCCTACCGGTCGGGCCAGGAGTTTGCGACGCCGACGCCGTCGAAGAGGGTCCTGCTCACGAGCTCGCCGGCCTCGGCCGGGTCGATCAGGCCTGCACCGGCGGCACGGGCGGCGGTGACCAGGAGGTTGGCGAGCACCATCCCTGCCCAGCCGGGGTCCACGGAGGGATCGACAGCCTCCTCCCCCACGGCGCGCGCGACCAGGGCGAGCAGGGGTGCGAGCGCACGGTCGCGCTCCGCGACGAAATCGGGGTCGGCGTCCGCACCCTCGGCGAGCAGCACCCGGAAGCGCACCCCCAGCGGCACCAGCGCCTCCGCCGCGCGTCGCACGCCGTCGCGAGCAGGGACCTCGTCGAGCCGGGCCCCGGCAAGAGCGGTCTCGGCCCGCGCGAGCGCCTCTTGTCGGATGGCGTCGCGCAAGGCCTCGCGGCTCGGGAAGTGACGGTAGAGCGTCGCCCGCCCGAGGCCCGCGCGTCGGGCGACGTCGGCGAGGGACGCCGACGGGTCGTCGGCCAGCACGTCGACGGCGGCGTCGAGGATCGCGCTCCGGTTGCGGACCGCGTCCGCCCGGTGGCCGTCGGCGGTGGTGCCGGACGGCTGCGGCGTACCTTGGCTCATGCGGGCCAGCGTAGGCGGCGCAGGAACACACGACGGCTCCCCCCGCCCGACGGCGGGGCGGACCCTCCACACCTGGACCCGAGACGTCGCAGGGCCGGAGGGTGGCTCGGCCGCGGTCGCGTCGCCAGAACGTGCTGACGAGCAGCCGGATGCCGGGTTAGCGTGCGGTGATGAGACGCGCCCCGCACGAGAACGTCGCGACCGTGCTCGTCGCCCCGTGGGTTCTCGCCGATCTCGAGCTCGAGCTCATGGCGCTGGACATGCGGGTGTGGCCGGTCACGACCGCGCCGATCTGCACCGACGGGCCGCGCATGGCGTACCAGATCCGTCGCCGGCTGCTCATGCAGCACCGCGGAGAGTGGGATGCCGCTGCTGAGTGGTCGCCGGTGTGGATCGGCTTCGGACCGAGCTGGCAGAACGGCGACGAGCCACTGCCGTGGGCGGCGCACTCCGCGCTGTGGCAGGCGCTGGACTCCTACGCGGAGCACGTCCGCTTCCACCGCAGGCTCGGTGGGGTCCCCCGCCTGCCCCTGCCCAAGGACGTGCACCCGTGACCGGCCACCCACGCGGGTAGCCGGGCCCGCCTCAGTTGAGGAGGGTCTCGCCGAGCCAGCCTCCCTCGCGGAACCCTGGCAGGATCGCGAACACGGCTGACCCGACCGCAGTGGTCCACTCGTTGAGCAGGTCGTGCATGTCGAGCCGGTGCTGCATCGGCGTGAACTGCCGGGCGATGTCGGCCTGGAAGCTCAGGAAGACCAGCCCGCTCTCGGTCCCGTCCGGTGTGTCGTGGGTGTAGTTGAGCCCCTTGCGGAAGATCCGTTGCCCGTTGTTCATCGTGGGGTGCGCGAGCCGGGCGTGGGCACGCATGTCGATGACCGGGCGGCCCTCCTCGGTCGCGGTGAGGTCGAGGTCGTCGGTCTCCGCGCCCCCGGTCAGGGGTGCTCCGTCGCGAAGGCGGCGGCCGAGGGATGCCTCCTGCTCGGAACGGGTGGCGGTGTCCCAGTGGTCGAGGTCCATCGCGATGCGGCGTACGACGAGGGTGGTGCCGCCGTCGAACCAGGCGGGGACGGTGGCCCACACCGTCCGGTCGAACTCCTGGGTCCCCGGCGCGGGGTTCGCGCTGCCGTCGACCTGGCCGAACAGGTTGCGGCCCGTGACGGGGGTGCCGTCCTTGCCGAAGCCGTTCCAGAAGCCGCTCTGTCGCCAGCGCACCCGGGCGAAGGGAGCGGCGTCGGCCACCAACCGGCGTACCGCATGGGCCACCGACGTGCCGTCGTGGGCGCCGACGACCAAGAGCAGGTCGCCACCGGACCACCGGTCCTCGAGGCGGTCGTGCCGCATCGGCGGGATCTCCTGCAAGCCGGGGGGCCGGGCCGAGGCCAGACCTGGCAGCTCGAAGACGCCGGGCCCCCAGCCGACGGTGACGGTGAGGTCGGTGTTCGGCTCGGCGAGCTCGGGCGCGGTGTCGCCGGGGGCGGGCCTGCCGGCCATGAGCGCGACCACGTCACCGGTCCACAGCCGCATCAACCTGCCCACCGCGTCGGCGTCGGTCTCCGGCAGCAGGTCGAGCGCGACCAGCTCGACGAACCGCTGCGTCGGCTCGACGATGCCGCTCTGGTGGGCGCCGTACGGGGACAGCGTCCGCATCGGCGTCGACGGACCGTCGGGCGAACCGGCCTCCTGGCCGACCGCGATCGCCGTGACCGGCGCCGCGGCGGCCGCTCCCGCGGCGGCAGCTCCCAGGAGACCGAGGAACTGCCGCCGCGAGGAGGGCGCGCCGGTCACTTGTCCGAGGAGCCGCTCGGGCTCATCGACGGGTGCGAGTGGGGCTCGTCAGTCTCGTGGTAGTGCCCCTCCTCCTCGGTGAACTCCTTCACCGGCACCGTCAGCTCCTCGCTGGTGCCGTCGGAGAACTCCAGCACGAGCTCGATCTCGTCACCGGGCGCGAGCTCCTCGGTGAGGCCCATCAGCATCACGTGGTTGCCGCCAGGCATGAGCACCTGGCCGTACCCGGCCTCGATCGAGAAGCCGGCGTCCACCTTGCGCATCGTCATCGAGCCGTCGACCATCGCCATCTCGTGCAGCTCGACCATGCCGGCGACCGGGGACGAGGCGCCGGTCAGCGAGACGTCCTCGGTTCCCGCGTTGTCCAGGGCCATGAACGCCCCCGTCATCGAGGGGTCCTCGGTACCTGCGGTGGCGCGGACCCAGGCGTCGGAGACCATGACATCGGACCCGGCGGAGTCGTCGGTCGCGGTGGCGGTGGTGTTGCCGCAGCCGGTCAGCGCGGCCATGAGGCCCAGGCCGGCGGCGAGGGCGGTGGCGCCGGCACGCGTGCGGCGCGGGGTGGGACGTGAAGCAGAAGACATGGGGTGCTCTCCTCGAGCGGACGTAGGGATCGGTGCCGTCGCGTGGGCGCGGCACACCGGCACCCGCCCGGTGGGCGCGGCGCCTCGGGTCAGGCTGCGAGGAGAGCGGGCGGCCCGCGATGGGCCACCACGTGGTGCAGCAGGTGAGGCAGGGGTACGACGGCGCGGCCGAGTCCACCGAGGTACGGCGCCCGACGTACCCGCTCGAGCAGGAGGCCGACCGACTGTCCCGGGTTGCGGACCGCGTGCGCGACGACGTCGAGGACCCGGCTCCCGACCAGGGTCAGGTAGGTCCACAGGGCATGCTCGCCGACGGTCAGCCAGACGCCCAGGAGCGCGACGGCGGCCAGGTGGGCGAGGAGCATCGGGATGCCCTGGGCGGCGAGGTGGTCGGCGAGGTGGCCCTGGGCGGCGAGGTGGTCGGCGAGGTGGCCCCAGCCGGCCTGCCCGGGAGCGGCGGGCCCGGAAGCGGCGGCCTGCATGGCCTCGACCTGGTCGAAGTAGGACCCGGTCCGTTCGGTCCGGCGGCCGTCGAACACGAAGCGCGCCCCGGAGGCGGCGGCTCCCTGGGCGGCGCCGTGGCCGGCGCCGTGGCCGGCAAGGAGGCTCAGCACGCCGTGGACGGCCGCCTGACCGCCGACGAGCAGGGCGACCAGGCGAACCGTGGAGGCCTTCCGGGTCAGGAACCGGGCCGAGACGACCGTGGTGGCGATGAGAAGCCCGGTCATCGCGACGGGTCCCGGCAGGAGCCCGTCCGCCACGACGTGACCGAGCGCGGAGACGACCACGACCACGGTCGCGAGCAGCGTGGCTCGCGACCACACCAGCGCGGGCGTGGCCCGGGTCGTTCCGGTCATGACTGCGGTCTCTCGTCCGACGTGAGGCGGCCGGCACGGCGCGCCGCGCAGATTCTACCGAGCGGTCACATCAGTGCCGGCCGGCGTCCCGTCCGAGGCTCCCGACCCCGAAGCGCGCGAAACCTACCGGAACGTGACCGGGTGCGGATACTCAGCCGATCTTGAGCCGATGGACCCTGCCGTCAGGGAGTCGGCGGTGGGTCAATGAAGTCATGACCAGATACGCCGACCCCGAACGGTGCCCGGACTGCCTGGCCCCCATGCCGTACGGGGCCGACCGCTGCCCGAGCTGTGGCCTCTCGCTGGAGGGCCCCCTCGCAGCGCAGCTCTTCACCGCCCTGACCACCGCGGACGACCTGCTCGCGGCGATGCGCGCGGAGACCGCCGCCACGACGGCCGCTGCCGCTCCACCCGTCACCACCACCGCTGCGTCGGAGGGCGGGGGTGTCGCAACCCTGCCGCCACCGGTCACCGCGCCGTCCACGCCCCCGCCCGGGCCGTCTCCGACCCCGCACGTTCACCACCACGTGGGCCTCTCCGGCGCGTCCGTACCGAAGATCCTCCTCGGTCTCGGGGCGCTGTGCCTGCTGGTCGCCGCCCTCGTCTTCCTCGCAGTCGCGTGGTCGACGATGGGCGTCGCGGGGCGCACCGCCACCCTCCTCGGCTTCACGGCCGTGGCGGGCGGGCTCTCCGCATGGTCGGCCCGTCGCGACCTCCGGGCCGCCGCGGAGTCCCTCGGCGTGGTCGCCCTCGGCCTGCTCACGTTCGACCTGTTCGGGGCCCGCAGCGCCGGCTGGTTCGGCGACATCTCCACGCCCGCGTTCGTCGTGCTGCTCGGATCGGTGCTCGCCGTCGCCGGGGTCGTCGCCGCCACCGCAGTACGCCGGACGCCGGGCGGGGCCATGGTGGGCGCAGAGGTCTTCGCCGTCCTCGGTGTCGTGGGCGCCGCGTCCGGCGTGGTCGCCGCCGACTGGTTCGCCTTCTCCGCGGCACTCACCCTGGTCGTCGTACTCACCGCTGCCGTCGCCGTGGCCGCGCACGCCGTCCGGCTGGACGTGCTTGCCGTCGGCGCCGCCATCGTCGGCGCGCTGTCGTGGGTCGCGCTGGCCGGCTCGTCCTGGGACCGGGCCCTGATGAACCCCTCGCTTCAGGAGCTGTGGATCGAGCTCGAGGTCTGGCCGCTGCTGGCCGCCGCGCTGCTGGTCGCTGTTCTCTCCCTCGCAGTCCGCCTGCCCCTCGCGGTCCGTGTCGGCGCCCTCGCCGTGTCTGTCCTGCTGGTCGCCGGAGCAGCGCTGGCGCCGTTCACCGACGAGACCGTGACGGTCCTGACCGCGGCGGGTGCCGTCGTCGTCCTGGCCGGGGCGGTCCTCGCCTCGCTCCTGCCCCAGCCGTGGCGCCGTGCCGTGGGTGCGCCCGTCGGCCTTGGCCTGGCCTGGATGGTGGTCCCGGCCGCCGCCCTCGCGACCGAGGGTCTGCAGCGGATGGTCGCGGCCGGCCGAGAGACGTGGGTCGCGGGCGTGGGCGACTCCTTCGCCGTGCGCTCCACCGACGACTGGGCGCTGGCAGCCTGGCTCCTCCCACTGCTGGTGCTCGCCGTGACGGCGGCAATGATCGGGTTCGCCCGCTCGTTCGCGGAGGCCGACCGGCTGGTCTCCCCGCTGCTGAACCTCCACGTGGTCCTCGTGGTCGCCGCCGCCACGGCGATCCTGACCGCGGCGTTGTACCCGGTCCCGATGTGGCTCGTCCTCACCGTCCTGCTCGCGGCGGGCTGTGGCTTCGCCGCCGCCTCGCTCAAGGCGGCGCGGCCGCGGCCTCTCGGCATCGGGGTCGCCTTCCTCTCAGTGGCCCTGCTGCTGGCGCTGCACGCCGAGTGGCTCACTCTCCCCACCCTCGCCGTCCTGCTGGTCACCGCCCTCGCCGTGCACCTGCGCTGGCCGAGGCTCGAGGTCGCCGTCGGCGCAGGCGCGCTCGTGGCAGGGGCACTCGGGGCCCTGGTCTGGACGGTCGGCGCGGTCTCCGACACCGCGAGCGAGTGGACCGCGACCGCGGCCCTCCTCACGCTCGCGGTGCTGGTGCTCGCCGGCCCGTACGCCGACGAGCGGCTCCGGGTGAGCGGGCCCGCCACCTACGCCCGGCTGGGTCCCGAGGGCGGGGTGTTCCTCACCGCGTTCGCCGTCTCGGTCGCGGGAGCGGCCGGTGTTGCCTCCGGGTCCCGGGCCACCTGGGTAGCGGTCTACCTGACCCTCGCCGGCGCCGCCGCCACCGCCATGGCGCTCCTGAGGACCGACCGGCACTCGGTGGGCTGGATCGGCGGCCTCCTGCTCGTCCTCGCCAGCTGGGTACGGCTGGCGGACCTCGGCGTGGACACCCCGGAGGCGTACACCCTGCCGGCCGCGGTGGCCCTGCTCGTCGTCGGCATGGTCCACCTGCGCCGCAAACCGGCGTCGAGCACCCTGGCCGCCCTGACCCCCGGTCTGGGGCTCGCCCTGGTGCCGAGCCTGCTCTGGGCCCTGGCCGACCCGATCGCGCTCCGCTCGACGCTCCTCGGCCTGGCCTGCCTGGTGCTGGTCGTCGGTGGGGTGCGCCTGCACTGGAGCGCCCCGCTGGTGCATGGCGCGGTCGTCGGTGGACTGCTCGTGGTCCGCCTCGCCACACCTGTTGCGGACGCGGTCCCGCGCTGGGCGCTGATCGGTGCCGCCGGCATCCTCCTGGTCGCCCTGGGCATCACCTGGGAGCAGCGGGTGCGCGACGCACGGAGGCTGGCCGGCTACGTCCGCGGCCTGCGGTGAGTCACCCTCCACACAGAGAAGGACCTAGCACCACGAACGGTGCTAGGTCCTCGAACGTTCGAAACCGAGGCTCTCGGCGCCCCCCGGCACCCAACCCAAGCTTGACGTCCCCCCGGACGAGCCGCCTCTCAGCTCTCGTCCCCGCGACGCTGCTCGGGAACCATCCCTGTGAGCAACTCGCGCACTTCGGACTCGCGATAACGGCGATGTCCTCCAAGAGTCCTGATCGAGCTCAGCTTGCCGGCTTTGGCCCAACGGGTGACCGTCTTCGGGTCGACCCTGAACATGGCCGCGACCTCGGCAGGCGTGAGCAGCGCTTCGGACTCAGGTGGTCGCATGTTCATGCGAACCTCCCTCCCTCTTTGGTACCCACCCACGACCAGGGAGGAAGCCCTGGTCATGTCCACTCCATGGTGGCACCTACGAGAGTAGGCAGCGGGTTGAATTCGGACAATGGTCCCTATGGGCGTCCAAGTGGTCTGGACTAGCCACAGTCGGACAGGCATCTTGTGACCCAGGTCGCACGAAAGTCCTGATCTACGTAGGCTGGTCCAGAGGCCCGCACCACCCCCGTGGGCGTCATCGACCACTAGCCCGCACCACCCGAGCGGGCCCGACGAGGAAGGGTCACCACAGTGACCGCACCACAGCCAGATGCCGGCGTGTTCGGACGCGGCACCGGCCACGAGCAAGTCGTCTTCTGCCACGACGAGCCGACCGGCCTCAAGGCGATCATCGCCATCTACTCCACCGCCCTCGGACCAGGGCTGGGCGGCACGCGGTTCTACCCCTACGAGAGCGAGCAGGACGCCCTCGAGGACGTGCTCAACCTCTCGAAAGGCATGGCCTACAAGGCATCCCTGGCCGGTCTGGACCTCGGCGGAGGCAAGGCCGTGATCATCGGCGACCCGGCCAGGATCAAGTCCGAGGCCCTCCTCCGCGCCTACGGTCGCTTCGTCGAGTCGCTCAACGGTCGCTACTACACCGCGTGCGACGTGGGCACCTTCAGCGAGGACATGGACCAGGTCGCGCGTGAGTGCTCCTACGTCACGGGCCGCACCGTCGCCCACGGTGGCGCCGGCGACTCCTCGGTCCTGACCGCCTACGGAGTCTTCCAGGGCATGCGCGCCGCGGCCGAGGTGACCTGGGGCGCACCCACGCTCCAGGGCCGGACCGTCGGGGTGGCCGGGGTCGGCAAGGTCGGTCACCACTTGGTCACCCACCTGGTGGACGACGGTGCCGACGTGGTGGTCACCGACGTCGACCCGAAGGCCGTCGATCGCGTGCAGTCCGAGCACCCCGAGGTGCGCGCCGTCGCCGACACCGACGAGCTCGTCCGGTCCGACATCGACGTCTACGCCCCCTGTGCCCTCGGCGGAGCCCTCTCCGACGAGGTCGTGGAGGTGCTGAAGGCGAAGATCGTGTGCGGGGCGGCCAACAACCAGCTCGCCCACGAGGGGATCGAGAAGCAGCTCGAGGACCGCGACATCCTCTACGCCCCCGACTACATGGTGAACGCCGGAGGCCTGATCCAGGTCGCCGACGAGCTCGAGGGGTTCTCCTTCGACCGCGCCAAGCAGCGCGCCGAGAAGATCTTCGACACGACCGCCCGCGTCTTCGCGCTCGCGGCCGAGGAGGGTGTCCCGCCGGCTGTCGCCGCTGACCGGCTCGCCGAGCGCCGCATGCGTGAGGTGGGTCGCCTCCGCGGCATCTGGCTCCACGACTGATCCGGCCCCGGCGCCGACTCGTACGACGGCCGCTCCGCACGACGTGGGGCGGCCGTCGACATACCCCCCTGTAACGCGGGGTTATGGACGCTCCACACGCGGCACACCGCTGGCGAAGCGTCCACAACGCTTGGGTAGTCGGGCCCGCCGGGGAGGGCATGCGAAACCCGCGGTCCGGGCCCGATTGGTGTTCCGGGTGGGACCGCGGGTCGTCACACGTCAGGTCGTGCTGCTCTGAGGAGTCAGTCGCGACGTGTGGGCTCTGAGTAGTCAGCCCATTCGTCGTCATCGTCGGACTCGTGCTCCGGCGAGCTCTTGCCCTTCTCGCCGTGCAGCTCTCGGGCCAGCGCGTTGAGGTCCGTCTCGTGAGAGCGGTACTTCAGGTCGCGGGCGACCTTCGTCTGCTTAGCCTTTGCTCGGCCGCGCCCCATAGGGTCGACCCCCTCGCACACTC
>DATHVS010000237.1:0-27680 GCA_035461195.1 Nocardioidaceae bacterium | reverse complement strand
GAACGCGATCAACCGCGAACCAGGCGTGACCACGTGCACCTCCGCGGGCATCGGCCACGACAGGAGCGGGGCTCGGGACGGACGCGCAGACGATAACGCAGGCGCACCTCGTCGGCTCGGCTATTTCCGGCGCCCGTTCGGGTGGGACCTCACTGCTCGACGTGCAGGCGCCCTCCCGCCGAGGCCGCGCCCAGCCACGTATGGGGGTTGCCCGCCCAGCACCAGCCCAGACGCGGGGCGTGCTTGCTGACCCAGAAGCTCGGAACCCGCTTGTTGGGCGCCCGCGAGCCGAGGGCCTGGAAGGCGTTGCGGGTGCCGAAGACGTCGGGGAAGTGCGTCACCAGCGCAACTCCCTCGTCGACGGTGAGCGGGCTGCGTCCGACTCCGAGCACCATGGGGAGTGCCTCCACCGGCGGGACGTCCAGGGTCTCGGCGCCGGTGTCGACGTCGAGGAGGAGGTACACCGGGGCGTCGGGCACCTCCAGCCCCTCGATCGGCACGTAGTCGTCGATCTCGTCGGCCATGTCCGTCCAGCCGGCCCTGCCGCGCACCGACCAACGCGCGACCGCCTCGACCGTCGGCACGAGCTTACGCGTCACGACGAGCACCACCGGGATCGCGCCGGGGGCGTCCTCGTCGGGGTCGCCACCGGGATCGTCCTCGGGCAGCAGCTCCGTCAAGGGCTCGACCATCGCGTCGAGGTCCTGGGCGCTGATGCCGGCCAGGGCCGGGTACCCGAGTCGGTGCAGGTTCTGCAGCTGGCGGTCGAGCTCGCGTCTCATGGCATCGTCCTCCCCGGTGGCCCAACGCACGGTCCGCGACGATCGTTCCGTCCCGCGACAGCAGCAACCTGTCCCAGGATCCGTTGTGGACCCGAAACCGCCGTGGCCGGAGCACGCCGGCGCGCTCCGGCGTACGACAATGGCGCCGTGACCGGATTCCGCACCGCCCCCTTCGACCTGCTCGACACACGCACGGCCTACCTGCTGTGGCAGCTGCGGGAGCGGGTCTTCGTCGTCGAGCAGGAGTGCGCGTACCTCGACCTCGACGGGCGCGACCTCGAGCCGACCACCACCCACGTGTGGGCCGAGGACGACGGCCGTCCGGTGGCGTACCTCCGGGTGCTCGAGGACCCCGAGGAGCTGCGGATCGGCAGGGTGCTGGTCGCCGAGAGCCACCGCGGTCGTGGCGTGGCCGAGGGGCTGATGGGCACTGCGCTCGGCGTGGTGGGCGGACGGTCGTGCCGGCTCGACGCACAGTCCTACCTCGTGGGGTGGTACCGCCGGCTGGGGTTCGACCCGTGCGGGGAGGAGTTCCTGGAGGACGGCATCCCGCACGTCCCGATGCGCCGCGCCGCCACGTGACCTGGGGCCGGCCGGGACGTCGTTGCACCCAGCTGACGCGACCTCAGTCGTCGCGGAGCCGCGCGTAGACCTGATGGAGCATGTCGGAAACACCGGTGACCGCGAAGACCGCGGCCCAGGCCCGAGTGGTCCGCGGCGCCATGCCGAGCCCCGCGACGTAGCCGGTGCCCACCCACTGCCCGAGGCAGAACGGGCAGGTCAGCAGCTCGCCGACGGTGTGGCGCACCCGGCCGCCGCGGGCGCTCTCGTTGAGCTCGGCCGACCCGGCCGGCTCCTCGAACTCGGTGAACGGCGCCCGGAGCGGGCTGGTCACCGAGCCCTTCGACAACAGCCGCGTGAACTTGTGCGTCGCGAGCGCGCCGAGCGCGAGGTCCGACAGGTCGTAGCGTTCAGGCATGCCCCGCCCCGAGGCACGGCCTGCTGCGGCCACCCCCGCGACGGTGAGGGCGAAGGCGGCGAGGCTCCCGGCGTACCCGGGCAGGGGCACCTCACCCTGCTCGTCGTACTCCTCGGCCTGCTCGGAGACCCGACGGCGGGTGTGCTCGGCATGCCTCCTCGCCATGTCACGCAGGGAATCGCTCATGGCGGGGCGTACCCGGGTCAGGTGGTGGGCAATCGGGTGTAGTGGACGGCGCCGTCGTCCTCGACCCGGCCGATCCGGCCTCGTGCGACGAGCAGGTCGAGGTGGGCGGCGGTCTCGAGCGTGGCGAGCGTGGCGTTGAAGAAGTCGAGGTCGCGCAGGTGACGGTGGTGGCGGGTCCACGGCAGCTCGTGGGCGACGTCGTACGCCGTCCCGACCCCCGACTCGACCGCGGCGAGGCAGAGCTCGAGGCGCTCGTCGTGGTGGACGAGCAGCTCGTCGATCCGACGGTGGGAGCTCTCGGTGACCGGCCCGTGCGCGGGCAGCAGCCTCATGTCGGGCATCGCGCGGACCTTGGCCAGGGAGGCGAGGAAGTCGCCGAGGGGCAGCTCGGGGAACTGGGGCTCGAAACCCACCGACGGGGTGATCGTCGGGAGCACGTGGTCGCCCGCGAAGAGCAGCCCGTCGGCGAGGTCGGCGAACACGTAGTGGCCCTGGGTGTGGCCGGGCGTGGAGACCGCCTCGAGGTGCCGACCGGCGACGGCGAGCGTGAGGTCGGCGGCCAGCCACTCGTCCGGGTAGTCCCACATCGCGAGGTCGGGCCGGTCCACGTGCATCATGCTGATCCAGGACTCGGCGAGCCTCGCCGCGCCCGAGCGGCGCAGCTTGACCACGGTCGGGTCATCGACGACGTCCGGGTCACGCATCAGGTCGAGGGTCGGCTTGTCGCCGACGCCGAGGCTGACGTGGGACCCGAACTCCCGGCGTACGACGGCCGCCTGGGTGTAGTGGTCGCGGTGCACGTGGGTGACGAGGAACCGGGTGATGTCGCCGACCTGGTAACCGATCTTCGCCAGCGAGGACTCGAGCTGCTTGCGGGACTCCTCGATCGCCCAGCCGCCGTCGATGAGCACGAGGCCTCGGTCGGACTCGAGGGCGTAGACATTGACCGCCTTCAGCCCGTCCAAGGGCAGGGGCAGCGGGATCCGGTGGATGCCCGGAGCCACCTCGTGGGCGCCGGGCTCGGTCCAGTGTGGTGTGTCCGTCACAGACCCTAGCCTCGCACCAGGCCGCGGCCGGTGATCAGCGGGAGGTCCGCGGCGGCCACCAGCCCGGGTGGGGCGGCGACGACCGCCTCGACTGCGTTGACCAGCCTCATGGCGGTGGTGATCATGCCCGAGACGTTGTGGTCGCCGCTCTCGCCGTGGTGCACCAGGTCCAGGACCAGGTGCGGCTCGCCGGTGATCTCGACGCGGTAGCACCCCCCGCCTTCCGCCGGCTGCGGCCAGTCGGGCATCTGATCTGGGTCGGTCCGGGTGACGTGCTCGAGCACCACGCGCGGGACCCCGTCGACCTGCCCGACCACCTCGAACCGGACGGCGCCCATGGTGCCCTTGGGGATGTGCACCGACGCGGTCTCGATGTCGTGGTCGGCCGGCACCCGATCGACCCGCTCCACCAGCGGCTCGTCGAGGGTCAGGTCGAGGGTGGCGGCGATCTGGCGGACCACGCTCCCCCACGCCATGGACAAGATGCCCGGCTGGAACAGCATCGGCACCTCGTCGATGGGCTTGCCGAATCCGAAGATGTCGCGCATGACGACCGGCTGGTAGTACGTCGCGTAGTCGGCGATCTCGAAGCAGCGCACCTCGTCGATGCGCTGGGAGAGGCTCGTGAGCACCAGCGGGAGCACGTCGTTGGCGAAGCCCGGGTCGATCCCATTGACGTGGAGCGAGGCGCCGCCGCGCGCGCCCGCGTCGTGGATCCGCTCCACCAGATCGGCCGGCAGGATGCCGTGGGGGTACTGCAGCACCACCGGCCCGCTCGACACGACGTTCACCCCGCGCTCGAGGAACATCACGAGATCGTCGATCGCCTCGAAGATCCGGTCGTCGGTCATCGCGGTGTGCACGATGCAGTCCGGCTCGAGCGCGAGGAGCGCCTCCTTGTCGTTCGTGGCGACGACACCCAGGTCGTGGCCGAGCCCCGCGAGCTCGCCGGCGTCCTTGCCCACCTTCTCCGGGTTGGACACCCACAGCCCCACGAGCTCGAGCTCGGGACGCGCGTCGATGCCGGCTATCGCGTGGCGGCCGACCGTCCCGGTCGACCAGGCCACCACCCGCAGCGTCATGACCCGGCCTCCAGGTCGGGCAGCCGCAGGTCGAGGTTGGGCTGCGCGAGTCCCCCGTCGACCTCGAGCACCTTGCCCGTGACGTAGCCGCCCGCCCGCGAGGACAGGTAGAGCACCGCCGCGGCGATGTCCTCGGCCTCGCCGATCCGGCCGAGCGGGGTCAGCGCCTCCATCTGGGTCCGGGTCGGCTCGTCGGAGGCGACGAACTCCAGCGCCGAGGTCATCACCGACCCCACGGCGATCGCGTTGACCCGCACGTGCGGAGACAGGTCCGTCGCCGCCAGGCGGGTCCAGTGGGCGAGCGCGGCCTTCGCGGTCCCGTAGGCGAGGTAGCCCCGGCCGGCCACCCGGCCCACGACGGAGCCGATGTTGACGATCGAGCCGCCGCCGCCGTTCAGCATGTGCGGCACGGCCGCCCGGGCCAGGGTGTGCGCGGTGCTGACGTTGAAGTGGAATGCCTCCTCGAGGTACGCCGCGTCGGTGTCCATCAGCGCGTTGGGGATGGTGCCTCCGACATTGTTGACCACGATGTCGAGGCGACCGAGCTCGTCGTACGCGGTCCCCGCGAGCGCGGCGACCGCGTCGAGGTCGGAGAGGTCGGCCGGCACGAGGACGGCCCGGCGGCCGGCCTCGTCGACCCGAGCTGCGACCTTCTCGAGCTGGTCGCGGCTGCGTGCCGAGACGACCACGTCCGCCCCGGCCTCGGCGAGTGCGACGGCGGTGGCGGCCCCGATGCCCCGCCCCGCCCCGGTGACGACGGCGACCTGCCCGGCGACCTTGAACCGATCAAGAATCACGACATCTCCAGCCCTGGGAAGCAAGGCTCGAAATGTAACAGGTTCTAGTTTTTCTGCCCAGGGGTCAGGCGTGCGAGATGACCCGGACCGTGAACCCGGCCTCGTCGCGCTCGTAGTCGAGCACGTCGACGAGCTGGCGGGCCGCCCAGAGGCCGAGCCCCCCGGACGGGTCGGTCGGACGGGCGTAGCCCGCGAGCGGGTCCGCGATGCCCGGTCCCGTGTCCGTCACGGTGCACACCACCGTGGCGTCGGCGGCCCAGAGGTTCAGGGTGACCGGCTCGTCACCGTACTTGTGGGCGTTGGCGACGACCTCGCCCACGGCAGCAACCAGGTCGTCGACCTTGCGGGAGGGCAGCGCGGTGAACATCGTCGCCGCGTAGACCTCCATGCGCAGCTCGGTCAGGTCGTCATCGGGCTTGAGCACCATGCGTGGGGTGGTCTCCTGGAGCGGGTGCGCCGGCGTGCGGAGTCCCTCCATGAGCACCAGCTCGGCGGGGTCGACGTACCTGTCGTTGTCCCGCCGACCGTCGGGGCCCACCAGCCCGCTGTGGGCACGCACCATGGCCTCGGTGATCTCCCCCGCCACCGAGGAGGTGTCGTACGGACACAGGGTCTGGAACGGGGAGTCGGCGAACACGCGGTTCACCGCCGCCTCGTAACGCAGCCACTCCTGCCACGGCAGGGCGCTGTTGTCGAAGTCGATGAAGCCCATGGCCCGGTAGCCCTTGGCGCCCGCGTCGAGGCCCCGCTGCATGGTGCGCCGGTAGCCGTCGAGGGCGTTGGCCGGCGTGCTGTACACGGGCTTCTCGGCGAAGACGACCTGCTCCTCGCCGCGGAACATGGCACGCAGCAGCGACGTCACCGGGTTAGTCCCGGTGTTGACCATGACGACCTCGTCGCGGTCGATGCCCTCCCGGACGAACGAGACCGCCGCGGCGGCGAAGGTGCGCTCGTCGTCGTAGAAGATCGCATCGTGCTGCAGCCGTCGAGTTGTCTCTTGGGCAGACACGGCTCTCCCTTGGTGCTGAGGCAGACCCCCCAGTTTTACCCACGACCGCAGTTACGACACGGCAACTTCCTCAGGCGGTCTGGACAGCAGGCCCCTGCTCATCGACCACCGGGCAGCGCGTGCGGGAGTAGATCGTGGGCATGCACCGGTTGCAGTGGATGCAGACTCCCTCCTCCGTACGGCCGTCCTTCATACGAGCGACGAGGTCGGGCTCGCGCAGCAGGGCTCGTGCCATGGCGACGTAGTCGAACCCCTCTGCCATCGCGAGGTCGAGGGTCTCGCGCCGGTTGATGCCGCCGAGAAGCATCAGCGGCATGTCGAGGCGGTCGCGGAAGCGGCGCGCCATGGGCAGCATGTACGCCTCCTCGAACGGGTAGTGCCGGAAGAACTTCCGCCCGACCGTCTTGATGCCCCACCGCTGGATCGGCGGCATCACGTCGGCGAACTCCTTGAGCGGCACGTCGCCCCGGAAGAGGAACATCGGGTTGGTCAGCGAGCTGCCCGAGGTCAGCTGGATCGCGTCGAGTGGCCCGTCGGACTCGAGCATCGAGGCGACGTCGAGGCTCTCCTCGATCCTGAGGCCCGAACGCACCCCGTCGATCATGGTGAGCTTTGCGGTCACCGCCACCTCGTCGCCCACGGCGTCACGGACCGCGCGGACGACCTGCCGCGCGAAGCGGGCACGGTTCTCCAGGGAGCCGCCCCAGCGGTCCTTGCGGCGGTTGAGGTTGGGGCTCAGGAACGAGCTGAGCAGGTAGTTGTGGCCGAGGTGCATCTCGAGGCAGTCGAAGCCGGCACTCATCGCCAGCCTGGCCCCCTCGACGTAGTCGCGGGTGACCCGCGTGATGTCGGCCTCGGTGGCGGTGCGCACCATCTGCATGCTGAGCGGGCTCGGCATGCGGTACGCCGACAGCGCCTGCGCCTGGTTGGACCGGCCGTTGGCGACCGGACCCGCGTGTCCGAGCTGAGCGGCGACGGCCGCCCCCTCGGCGTGGATCGCGTCGGTGAGGCGCCGCAGCCCGGGCACGGCCGCGGGGCGAAGGTAGATCTGGTGCCGGTCGGTACGCCCCTCGGGCGAGACTGCGAGGTAGGCGACGGTGGTCATGCCGACCCCGCCGCGGGCGACCTTCAGGTGGTACTCCACGAGGTCGTCGGTGACGAGCGCGTCGGGGGTCACGCCCTCGAACGTGGCCGCCTTGACGACCCGGTTGCGCAGTGTGATGGGGCCGAGGGCCGCCGGCGCGAAGACATCCGGAGCGTTCGTCACAGGCGTAGACGATAACAGGTTCTAGTTTGCACCCGCCGGGCTCGCGACCGCGGCGGCCAGACGCGCCCCCCAGGCTCGAGCCCGGTCCAGCTCGCCGTCGAGCAGCGGGCCCGCGACGTCCTCGACCCAGAAGCTCTCCGGCTTGACCGCCGTGTCGTAGCCGTGCCTGCGCAACCCCTTGGCCGCCGACCGCCCGGCCGACCCGGGCAGGTGGCGGACCTTGGCGACCCGAGTGTCGAAGGTCGCCACCTTCTCGGAGTGCGGCCCCGCGTGCAGGTGGTCGATCCACTCGCGGATCCCGCCCGCCGAGACATCCGCGTGCGAGCCCTGCCGCACGGCGTCCTCGCGGGTGTTCGGGCGGGTCATCGAGAAAGCATGAGTGGGTCCACCGACCACGACCAGGTCGACGAACTCTAACAGAGGGGCGGGGGCCTTCCGCGCCTCGACGAGCTCGACGTCCATCAGGGTGCTGAGCCCCTCGGCCACGGCGTGCGCGACCTGCTCGGTGTTGCCGAACATCGACTCGTAGACGATCAATGCCTTCATGGACTGTGCCTTTCCGTACGAGGAGGGGGAGCTCCGGTCACGCAGGTGCGGGTCCGGACGGCTGCTCGGGTGTGCGCCGGCGGTGCAGGGCGGCGACGATCAGGACGATCGCGACGACGAGCAGGATGCCGCCGGTCACGAACATGCCGACCACGACCGCACCGAGGACAGGCAGCTCGGCACCGACGGACATGTCGGCGTTCACCGTGGCAGTGCCGTCGACGTTCATCACCACGACGGTCCAGTCACCCTCGGCAGGCTCCCAGGTCAGCAGCTGCTCACCGGTGCCGGTCGAGGACGCGGCCCAGATGTCCGTGTCGCCCGGCAGGGTCGAGGGGGCGGCCCCCTCGCTCGTGCGGTAGACCGGGGTCCGCTCGTCGTTGAACCAGCCGCTGCCCTCGAGGTCGACCAGGGTCACGTGCTCGACGCCCGCGAGGAACGTCGCAGCATCCTCGGTGGGAGCCACCCCGACGAAGAGTGCCTCGCCAGCGGTGGTGTCCGCCCGGACGGCGACGTCTCCGAGCAGGCTCTGCGGAACCCAGTCCCCGGTCGCACCGGTGTCGATGGCCACCGGGTCGGAGGCGATCGCGTAGGACTCGGTGCTCAACGGTTGCGCTCCGGTCATCAGGAAGCCCTGGTCGTTGCGGAGCGTCTGGTCGGCCACCGCGAGCGTCGTACCGCCGACCAGGAAGCCACCGGCCATCAGGAACACGACGGCGCCGAGCACCACCGTGACGACACGGCCGGGGGTCCAGGTGACGCCCCCTCCTCCGGCCGGAGGACCGCCGGGGGCGGGTCCCGACTCCGCCGCCGGCGGCGCGGCGGGCGGTGCTGCAGTGGCGGTCGCGGCCGCTCCGGGCGCGACCTGCTCTGCGGGTACGGCGACGCGGGCAGCGCCTGGGTCCGAGCCACCCATGTCGAGACGGAACGGCGGGTACTCATCGGTCATCAGACCCGCGTAGGCGGCCACGCGGAGGACCCAGCGGTTCAGGCCCAGGACGAGGTCGAAGATCTGCTGCGGGTAGCGGCCCGTGAACAGCAGCACGACCGCGGCGATCACGACGAGCAGCTCGATCAGGCCGCCGCCGCCCCAGGTCCACTGTGCACCACCGTCGCGCGTGGTCTCCATGGCGACCCAGGTCCCGCTGCCGACGAGCAGGCCGACGATCAGGTAGTGCGGGATCGCGAGGAGCCACCACTTCACGAGCACCAGACCCCGGGACAGGTGCTCGGGGTAGTCCACGGTGAGGTGTGCGGGGTAGTCGGGCACCTCGGCCAGCGTGAACGGCGGGTACTTGTCGGTCGCGAGCGCGCCGTAGGCGTAGTAGGCCACCCGCCAGCTCCAGCGCAGCACCCCGACGTTGAAGTCGAAGATCGACCGCGGGTAGCGACCGGTCGCCACGATCGAGACGAGCGCGACCGCGCTCAGCACGATGAAGGTCATCCAGAGGAAGACCAGGACCACGTAGTGCGGGATGGCGAGCACCCACTTCACGAGCCAGAGCCACCGGCTCAGGTGGCCTGTGTCGAGCGTGGCATTGACGTGGACGGGATAGACGGACGCACTCACTCTCATCGCCTCCAAGGCACGAAGTCCCCATGCCAGAGAACCGCAGACGGAGTGCCGCCGTGAAGGTGCACAGGTCACCGGTGCCGGGACCTTCAGCCCGACCCGGACACCCGATCGGGCCATGCCGCCGGATCTGAGGCCCAGATACCCCCAGGGGTAGGACTTTCGCCCCTGAGCTCGCCACCTCCCGCTACCTAGCGTTGATAACGCACGAGGATCCCCGAAGGAGGACGTTGTGAAGGACCTGCTGATCCTGGGAGCCGGCACGGCCGGGACGATGATCGCGAACAAGCTGCGCAAGCGCCTGGGCAAGGAGGAGTGGCGCATCACGATCGTCGACCGCGACGACCGGCACCACTACCAGCCCGGCTACCTGTTCCTGCCTTTCGGCACCTACACCGAGAAGCAGGTCGTGCGCTCGCGGCACACCTTCCTCCCCGACGGCGTGGACTTCGTCGTCGCCGAGGTCGACCGGATCGACCCCGACGCCGACACCGTCGTCCTGACCGACGGCCGCAGCCTCGGCTACGACTACCTGGTCATCGCCTCCGGCACCACCCCCCGGCCGGACCAGACCCCCGGCATGCTCGGCCCCGAGTGGCGCAAGAGCATCTTCGACTTCTACACCCTCGAGGGCGCGACGGCCCTGGCCGAGGCACTGAAGGAGTTCGACCACGGCCGCCTCGTCGTCCACGTGACCGAGATGCCCATCAAGTGCCCGGTGGCACCGCTGGAGTTCGTCTTCCTCGCCGAGGCGTGGCTGCGCGAGCGCGGCATCCGCGACCGCGTCGAGCTGACCTACGTCACCCCGCTGCCCGGCGCGTTCACCAAGCCGGTCGCTTCCCAGCACCTCGGCGCGATGATCGACGAGCGCAAGATCGCCATCGAGGCGGACTTCATGGTCGAGAGCATCGACAACGACAACAAGACGCTCGTCTCCTACGACGAGCGTGAGGTCCCCTTCGACCTCCTCGTCACGATCCCGCTGAACATGGGCGCGGACTTCGTGGCCCGCTCCGGGATGGGCGACGAGCTCAACTACGTCCCCGTCGACAAGCAGACGATGCAGTCGAAGAAGTACCCGAACGTGTTCGCCGTGGGCGACGCCGGCGACCTCCCCACCTCCAAGGCCGGGTCGGTCGCACACTTCGCGGTCGACATCTTCACCGAGAACTTCCTCGAGCTCATCGAGGGCCGGCCGATGACCGGGTCCTTCGACGGTCACGCCAACTGCTTTATCGAGTCCGGCGACCGCAAGGGCCTGCTGATCGACTTCAACTACGACACCGAGCCGCTCCCCGGCAAGTTCCCGCTGGCCAAGGTCGGCCCTCTGGACCTGCTCAAGGAGTCGCGCGCCAACCACCTCGGCAAGCTCGCGTTCCGCCACATCTACTGGAACGTGCTGCTTCCCGGGCGCCCCATGCCCATCCCGACCCACATGTCGATGGCCGGGAAGATCCTCACCACCACCGAGAACCAGGAGAAGTAGTCATGCCCGTCACCACCATCAACGGCCACGAGATCCACGTCGACGACGAAGGCTTCATGACCGAGTACGACGAGTGGAACGAGGAGCTCGGCAAGGCCCTCGCCGCCCAGATCGACATCGACATGACCGACGAGCACTGGGACGTCATCCGCTTCCTCCGCGAGGACTTCAAGGTCAAGGGCGAGACGCCCACCACGCGGCGCGTGCAGACCGCCGGCGGCGTCCCCACCAAGCGGCAGTTCCAGCTGTTCCCCAAGAAGCCGGCCAAGAAGATGTCCTACATCGCCGGCCTGCCCAAGCCCCACGGCTGCGTGTGACCCGGCCGGCTGCGAGAAGAAGGACTCTGACATGACCGACACGACCACGCAGGCCGCTCCCGTCATCCCCTCGTTCGACGACGTCGAGACCGACCGGAAGCTCGCGATCATCTGCTCCAAGGGCAGCCTCGACATGGCCTACCCCGGCCTCATCCTCGGCAACGCTGCTCTGGGTGAAGGCGTCGAGGTGCACTTGTTCTTCACCTTCTGGGGCTTCGACATGATCAACAAGAAGACCATGGGAGACCTGAAGTTCACGCCGCTGGGCAACACCGCGACGCACATGCCCCAGGGCCTCGGCGGGATCCCCGGGGTCACCCACATGGCCACCTCGAAGCTGAAGAAGTCCCTCGAGGAGCTCGACATCCCGACGGTCCCGGACTTCCTCGAGCAGATCGTGGCCTCCGGCGGCCACCTCTGGGCCTGCCGCCTCTCCGCGGACATGAACCACCTGACCGAGGAGAACCTCTACGACGACGTCGAGGGCATCATCAGCGCTTCCGACTTCATCGAGATGACCGAGGGCGCGCAGCTGCTGTTCATCTAGCCTCCGCGTCCGCGCACCCCAATCCCGGACCGCGTCGTCGCACTCCCCTTGGGACGGCGCGGTCCGGCGCATTTGTTGCCCGTTCCGGCCCACCGGCAAACTCGAGGCCCACGCGCGGGGAGCCGGGTTACGTTTCGCCTTGCCGGAAGGTCCGGGGGCTCCGAAGGAAGGCGACGGACACGGTGCTCACGGGGTGCACCCGCGTCCGTCGCTTCCAAGGGAGGTTCCGGCGATGACCGTGAGCAGAGGCGGAGACAACCCGTGCGGGACCGAGAGGTACGGACGGACCTGACGACGTACCGGCCGGGCCCTTCGCTCAGACGAGCTCGGGGATGTGCAGGTGGGCGAGGGCGAGCTCGAACTCGGCCATCTCGTCGACGTGGATGCCGGCCTGCTCGGCCTGCTCGCGCATCGTCTGGGCTGCTGCGCGCGTGTTCTCCATCGCCTCGCGGCTGTCGAAGGCAACCGACAGGGCAGAACGTCCCGTGGCACGGTCGATGAGCAGGCTCGCGCTGGCGAAGCCCTCGAACTGCTCGATCTGCGGAAGCATGCCGTTCCGGTACAGCTCGAGCGAGCTGTCGATGTCTTCCTGCTCGACGTGGGACCACGTCGTCCGGACGAAGGCGTCCGGGTATGCGTTGTGGGCCCGGTGCATCGACGCGACCTCCCACTCCTCGACGACAGGATCGTCCGAGCTGGTGATCTCGGTGCCGCGCTCGCGGAGTGTGCGGACCGGCTCCCGACTGGCGGCGATCGCCTCCTCGGTCTCCCAGGAGGTGGTGATGATGGCCTTGCCGCTCTCGCGGTCAAGGAGCATGGAGATCCCGAGGCAACCGTCCATGTCCTTCACCGAGGGCCAGACCTGGTCACGGACGAATGCGATGCCCTCCTCGACTGCTCTGGGATCGGCGACCATCGTGGTGCTGCGTGCGTACACGGCATTACCTCCTCCCCGGGTGGCGCCCCGGTGGCACCGCCGGAGCCTCCCACGTTCCTCCGCGCCCGGTCCGGCAGCAACGTTGTCCAGACGAGCAGTCCTCCGACGGCCCCAGGCGGTACGTCGATCAGCCGCGGAGCTTGAGGATCCGGGCCTCCCAGGGGGCCAGTGTGATCCCCTCGGCGGACGCGGCTGGGGCCTCGGCGGGCTCGACGTTGCCCAGCAGCAGCTCGGCCGCCGCCCACTCCTCGGCGTCGGGGACGGCCGCCACCACCTCGCGGCCGGAGAAGTTGCCGAGCACGAGCAGCCGCACGTCCTCGAGGGAGCGGGTGAAGGCGTAGACGTCGGGATGGTCGGCCAGCAGCATCGCGAAGTCGCCGTGGGCCACGACCGGCTCGATGTGGCGCAGCTCGACCAGCCGGCGGTAGTGCGCGAGCACCGACTCGGGGTCGGCCGAGGCTGCCTCGACGTTGACCTCCTTGTGGTTCGGGTTCACCTGCATCCACGGCGTGCCGGTGGTGAAACCGGCGTGCTCGGAGGCGTCCCACTGCATCGGGGTCCGCGCGTTGTCGCGGCTCATCGCGCGCAGCGAACGCATCACCGTCTCAGGCTCGGCGCCTGCGTCGACCGCCTCGTGGTAGTGGTTGACCGACTCGAGGTCTCGAAAGTCCTCGACCGCGTCGAACGGCGCGTTGGTCATGCCGATCTCCTCGCCCTGGTAGACGTACGGCGTTCCCCGGTGCATGTGGAGCACGGTGCCGAGCATCTTGGCGCTTCGCACCCGGTGCTCGCCGTCGTCCCCGAAGCGCGACACCACCCGCGGCTGGTCGTGGTTGTTCCAGTACAGGCTGTTCCAGCCCACGTCGTGGAGACCGGCCTGCCACCTGCCCAGGGATGCCTTGAGGTCGCGCAGGTCCAACGGCCGCACGTCCCACTTCGTCCCACCCTGGTCGATGTTGACGTGCTCGAACTGGAAGACCATGTCGACCTCGCCGCGCTCGGGGTCGGTGAACAGCCGCGCTTCGTCCACCGTGACGCCGGGCATCTCTCCCACGGTGAGCAGCTCCGCGTCGCGTCCGGCGAAGACCTCCCGGTGCATCTCCTGGAGGAACTCGTGGATCCTCGGGCCGCAGGCGAAGAGGTCGAACCCGTCGCCGTGCCGGCGGCCGGGGTGCACGTGACCGTCACGCAGCGGGAGCGTCTTGGAGATCATGTTGACCACGTCCATGCGGAAGCCGTCGACACCGCGGTCGAGCCACCAGCGCATCATGTCGTAGACGGCCTCACGGACCTCCGGGTTCTCCCAGTTCAGGTCCGGCTGCTTGCGCGAGAACAGGTGCAGGTAGTACTCGCCGCTCTCCTCGTCATACTCCCACGTGGGTCCGGAGAAGAACGACCCCCAGTTCGTCGGCTCGGCGCCCGGGGTCCCCGGCTCCATCCCCTCGCGCGCCGGTCGCCACCAGTACCAGTCGCGCTTCGGGGAGTCCTTGCCCCGGCGGGACTCGACGAACCACGGGTGCTCGTCGGAGGTGTGGTTGACGACGAGGTCCATGACCAGCTTCATGCCGCGGGCATGGACCCTCTCCAGCAGCTCGTCGAACTCCTCGAGCGTGCCGAAGGTCGGGTCGATGTCGCGGTAGTCGCTGATGTCGTAGCCGTTGTCGTCCTGCGGCGAGGGGTAGATCGGCGAGAGCCACACCACGTCGACGCCGAGGTCCACGAGGTGGTCGAGCCGCGACGCGATCCCCGCGAGGTCGCCGATCCCGTCGCCGTCTCCGTCGGCAAAGCTGCGTGGATAGATCTGGTAGACGACGGCGCTGCGCCACCACGGAGCCTGCTGCATACCGCCCCACGCTACCGTTCGTAGCGATTCGATCGTCGAAGGCCAGGTCGGACGACGACATCGCTACGAGGGAGTGCCCCGGCCCCGCAACGTGTCGGAGCGCCGGCCCGGGGTGTCCGGACCGGCGCTCCTGCGGAGGTCAGCTCAGCTGACGTTCAGTGCTGTGTCGTCGATCACGAAGCTCGTCTGGTGCGACGAGTCCTCGGTGCCGACGAAGCGCACCGTCACGGTCTTGCCCTTGTAGCCGGACAGGTCGAACGACTTCTGCGTGTACGTCGTGTTCTTGTTCAGGTTCGAGTACGTCGCCAGCGTGGACGTCGAGCCGTCCGCGATCACCTGGACCCGCAGCGTGTCGTAGGCGTACCAGCTCGTGGTCTCGGCGGTGTCGATACGGATCCAGAACGACAGGCTCGCGCTGCTCGCGGTCGAGGGGATCGAGACCGACTGCGACAGCGTGTCGGTGTGCGACGAGCCGTAGCCGTTGAGCCACGCCTTCCAGGAGCCGGATCGGGCCGGCCGGGCGGTGGAGCTGGTGACCACGCCCGAGGTGGCCGACCAGACGGTGTTGCCCGACTCGAAGCCCGGGTTGCCGAACAGGTTGCCACTCGGGGCCGGCTCGCTGCCACCGTCGAGCAACGAGTAGAGCAGCCTGTTCGGCGAGCCGCTGCCGACATTGGTGAGCACGTTGGCCGTCGCGCCGTTGACGATCGCGCTCGAGACCGTGGACGGCGAGGCGCTCGGGCTGCCCTGGAGGTACAGCGCCGCCACGCCGGCGACGTGCGGGGTCGCCATCGACGTACCGCTGATCGTGTTCGTGGCGCTGTTGCTCGTGTGCCAGGCCGAGGTGATGCTCGAGCCGGGGGCGAACAGGTCGAGGCAGGAGCCGATGTTGGAGAAGCTCGACCGGGAGTCGCTGCTCGTCGAGGAGCCCACGGTCAGGGCAGCGCCGACACGGGCGGGCGAGTAGTTGCAGGCGTTCGCGCCGCTGTCGTTGCCCGCGGCGACGGCGTAGGTCACGCCGGCGTTGATGGAGCTCTGCACGGCGGAGTCGAGGGCGCTCGAGGCGCCACCACCGAGGCTCATGTTCGCAACCGCAGGGCCGGACTTGTTGCCGGTCACCCAGTCGACGCCGGCGATGACGCCTGAGTTAGTGCCGCTGCCCTGGCAGTCGAGCACGCGCACCGGCTTGAGGTTCACCGCCTTGGCGACGCCGTACGCCCCGCCGCCGACCGTGCCCGCGACGTGCGTGCCGTGGCCGTTGCAGTCCGTGGTGCCGCGACCGTCGCTGATCGCGGTGTAGCCGCTCGTCACGCGTCCGCCGAAGTCGTTGTGGGAGGAGAGGATGCCGGTGTCGATGACGTAGGCGGTGACGCCGCTGCCCGTCGCGTTGTAGGTGTAGCTGTTGCTCAGCGGCAGGTTGCGCTGGTCGATGCGGTCCAGGCCCCAGGTCGGGTTGGACTGCGTCGCGGAGAGGGAGACCCGCTGGTCGGCCTCGATGTAGTCGACGTTCCGGTTGTTGCGCATCGCCTCGAGCGCACGGGGCGGCAAGGTCGCCGCGAACCCGGAGATCGTGCGCTGGTAGGTGAAGTGGATGTCGGCACCCTCGCTGCGCGCCCTCCTCTTCGCGTTGTCGACGGCTCCCTTGGGTGCGTCTGGCTCCATCACGACGATGTAGTCACCCTTGACCGCGTTGGCCTGCCCGGCGCCGCGCACGGGGGCACGGTCCTCGGCGGGCGCGGCGGAGACGGCGGTGGCCGTCATCGGCAGCACGAGGGCGGCTGCGCCGAGGACGGCTCCGGCCGTCGTCCGCGCGGTGCGTCTGATCTTCATAGGGGTCTCCCGTTGTTCCCGAGCGCGCGACCACCCCGGCCGCGCGAGCGTGGCGCGAGCTTGTGACCCACATCACGCCGTGTGTGAACGTAGTGACGTGGAGACAGGCGCTGCTACGGCGAGCGCCCTGCGTGTTTGAGCAGTGCAACTTCGTGCAGAACCTGCACGCTCCCCGGCGTACGGGGTCAGTCGCGCTCGCCGAGGATCCGCAACCGGCGCGCGGCTCTGCGGCGCCGCAGGCGGGAGGTACGCCGGGAGCGACGCGCGGCCGACCGGGCCATGTCCGCGGCTCCGACGAACCCGGCGTCCGCACCGAGCGACGCGATGGAGATGACCGGCTCGTCCCGGTGGCCACGCCCCACCAGCTGGCGGGAGAACGCCTCCCGGGTCGGTGCGAGCAGGAGGTCGCCTGCCTCCGAGACCCCGCCCCCGATGACGATGCGACCGGGGTCGAGGGCGGCGGCCATGTTGGCGAGACCGACTCCGAGCCAGTGGCCCATGTCGGCGATGAGCTCGACGGCGAGCGGGTCGCCGTCACGGGCCGCGTCGGTGACGAGCGGACCGGTGAGGGCCGCGGCGTCGGGTCCGGCGAGCTCGCGCAGCCGGTGCGCGACGGGTGAGTCGGCGAGAACCAGCTCACGGGCGTCACGGACGAGGGCGTTGCCCGAGGCGTACTGCTCCCAGCACCCGCGGTTGCCGCACTGGCAGCGATGCCCGTCCGGGACGACCTGCATGTGGCCGAACTCGCCCGCCATGCCGTTGGCCCCGCGGTAGACCCGGCCGTCCTGCACCAACGCCCCGCCGATCCCGGTCCCGAGGTTCACGCACAGCACGAACCGGTGGCCCACGCCGGCACCGAAGCGCGCCTCGGCCAGTGCTGCGGTGTTCGCGTCGTTGTCGACCACGACCGGCAGGCCGAGGCGGCCCATCACGGCGTCGCGGACCGGCTCGTTCCGCCAGGCCAGGTGCGGCGAGAAGACGACGGTGGAGCGGGTGGCGTCGACCAGCCCCGCGGCGCCGATCCCGACCGCAGCGACGTCGTGCTCGCGCGCGAGGCTCTTCACGAGGTCGACGACGACGTCCTCGACAGCGGGAGCGCTGCGCCTCGGGGTCTCACGACGTTCGCGCGCGAGGACCTGACCGTGCGAGTCCACGACACCGGCGAGCACCTTCGTGCCCCCGATGTCGACGCCGATGGTGAGCGGGTCCCACCGGCCGGCGACGGGCCGTCGTTGGGTCGGTTGTGACACGTGGTGAGGCTACCGCCCGGTCACACCGACTGCGGCGCGCGAGCCGACACGTCGAGGAGGTCCTTGACCGGCACGCCCGTGATCGCCGACGCCGCCCCGACCCCACCGTGCAGGGTCCCGACGAGGCCCGGTCCGCCGCGGCTGCTCGCCCCGGCGAGGAAGAGGCCCTCGACCGGACTGACGAACCCGGGCCGGCCGAGCACCTGCGCGGGCGTCAGCGCAGGTCCGTACGACGTACCTCCGACGACGCGCATCAGGCGCTCCTCCGTCACGGGGCTGGCCGCCTCCTCGAAGAGGATCGAGTCCTCGATCCCGGGCACCGCACGGTCGGCGAGCGTGATGAGCCGCCTGCGTAGCTCGCGCCGGCGCGCGGCGTAGCGGGCATTGGTGGTGCGGCCCGGTGCGGCGCCCCAGAAGTCGTGGGCCGCCGGCGCCACCGTCATCAGCTGGAGGTTGGTCTGCCCCGGACGACACAGCCGGGGGTTGTCCGGGTCGGCGAGGTTCGCCACCCAGAGGTAGAGCCAGGACGAGGGGCCGAGCCGTCCGGCGTTGAGCCCTCGGAACGCCTCCTCGACGTCGAGGCTGCCGGCGACGGTGGTGTTCGCGGTCGGGTAGCCCTCCGCCGCCAGGTCACGGCCGACCACCAGGTAGACGACGAAGAACGGCAGCGCCGACTCGAGGGAGCGGATGCGCCGGATCAGCCGTGGCGGCAGCACCTCGGGGTCGACCAGGCGCAGGTAGGTCTGCCTGGCGTCCACGGTGGAGACGACGGTGTCGGCGTGGATGTCGTACGCCGGCTCGGGGCTGCTGTCCCAGGAGGCGGGGCGCACGCGGACGCCTCGGGCACGGCCGCCCTCGACCAGGATCTGGTCGACCTCGGCACCGAGCACGATCTCCCCTTCGTGGTCGCGGAGGACCGAGGCCAGCCCCTCACTGATCGTGCTCGAGCCTCCCTCGGGATAGGCCATTCCCGACCAGAGCTTGTCGGCCATGCGGGCGTACACCAGGAGGGACATGCGCGAGGGCGGCAGCGCCCCCTCGGACGCGAACGAGGCGAGCACCGCGCGGAGCTCGGGCGAGACGTGGAGGGTGTCGAGATAGCTGCCGAGCGTGGAGCGGGCGTGCCGGATCAGATGACGGCTGCCCCAGGTCAGCTCCGGGACGTCGCGCAACCTCGGCCGGTCTGGCATGTGCGCCATCTCCTCGGAGAGGGCAGAGATGGTGGCCAGGAACGAGTCGACGGCATGGCGCTCCCCGGGAAACTCCCGGTGCAGCCACTCACCGATCTCGCGGTGTCCGATCGGGACGGTGAGCCTCCGGTGCGGCAGGAGGAGCGTGACAGGCCTCGGCCCCTGGTCGCGGAACGTGACGTCGACCCCCAGCGGGTCCAGCACGGACCTGGCCACGTCGGCCACCGTGAAGTGCAGACCGATGTCGAACTCGTAGCCGCTGTGGGTGAACGCCGACATGTGCCCGCCCGGCACCTCGCGGGCGTCCACGACCATGACGCGCCGCCCGTGGGCCGCGAGGTAGGCGGCGGTGGTCAGACCTCCCGGCCCGGCCCCGATCACCACGACGTCCGCGTCACGTGTTCCTGGCATGGGGGCTCTCCTCGTGTCGGGGCACAGGTCCGACGCTAGGAAGAGCGGTGGGTTCCCGACAGGGCAGGAGGTCCCGCACACCCCGCCCGATCGCGCTCCCCGAGCTCACCGGGGGACTAGCCCGGCCCGACTCCGCACGCGACCGGGACCTTCGCCCCATGGCAGCAGGGACGGACGCGCCTGCCCATCGGACCGAGGAGTCCGGAATGCTGGGGGCTGACGTCCGGTGAGGAGCTGTCTCATGATCGAGGCCTACGAGCTGACCAAGCGCTACGGCGGCAAGACGGCCGTCGACGCGGCGACTTTCACGGTCCGCCCCGGGACGGTCACCGGGTTCCTGGGACCCAACGGCGCCGGGAAGTCCACGACGATGCGGATGATCGTCGGGCTCGACCGGCCCACCTCTGGGGAGGTGACCGTCAACGGGAAGCCCTACGAGCGCCACGTCCGGCCCCTCGCGGAGGTCGGGGTCCTGCTCGACGCCAAGGCGGTCCACACGGGGCGGAGCGCCTCCGACCACCTTCGCGCCATGGCCGCGACGCACGGCATCCGATCGCGCCGGGTGCGTGAGGTCATCGAGATGACCGGGCTGCAGAGCGTCGCCGGCAAGCGGGTCGGCGGGTTCTCCCTCGGCATGGGGCAACGGCTCGGCATCGCGTCGGCGATGCTGGGCGACCCCCGGACGCTCATCCTCGACGAGCCGGTCAACGGGCTCGACCCCGAGGGTGTGAAGTGGGTCCGCACGATGGTTCGGCGGCTCGCCGCAGAGGGCCGCACAGTCTTCATCTCCTCGCACCTGATGAGCGAGATGGCGCAGACTGCCGACAACCTGCTCGTCATCGGCCGGGGCAGGATCATCGCCTCGGGCCCGATCCAGGAGATCCTCGAGGCCGCCCAGAAGCCGGCGGTGCTGGTCAGGTCGCCCTCCTCGGCACGGCTGGCCGAGCTGCTCGACCGTCGCGGGGCGACGGTGACTGCCCTGGCGCCCGAGGAGATCGAGGTCCACGATCTGACCAGCGCCGTCATCGGGGAGACCGCGGCAGCCGCCGCGATCACCCTGCACGAGCTCACCCCGATGCATGCGTCCCTGGAGGACGCCTACCTGTCGCTGACCCGCGACGAGGTCGAGTACCGGTCCCACCGAGCCCGCGAGGGAGCAGACCGATGAGCACCGCCACCGGGTCCAGCACCGCCACCGGTGTCGCCCCCGTCTCCTTCGTTCGGGTTCCCCGGTCGGAATGGATCAAGCTGTGGAGCCTGAAGTCGACTTACTGGACGGTGCTCGCCACTCTCGCCGCCATGGTCCTGATCGGCGTCATGATGGGCGCGGCCTCCCTGGTCGAGGAGGCCGGAGCAGGGCCGGACGGGCGCATGGCCATCGGGATGGGGTACAGCTTCGCCCAGGTCGTCGTCGCCGTGCTGGGCACGCTGATCATCACCGGCGAGTACACCACCGGGATGATCCGTTCGACCTTGGCGGCGGTCCCCCGTCGCCTTCCCGTCCTCGCCGCCAAGGCGGTCCTCGTGTCGGGCGTCGGCTTCGCCCTGGGGATCCTCGGCGTCGCCCTCGCGTACGTCGCCAGCTACCCGTTGCTGGGCAGCGGCTCCGCGGCCGACCTCGCCGACCCCGAGGTCCAGCGCATCTTCTGGGGCACCGGGCTCTACCTCGCCGGAGTGGGCCTGCTCGGGTTGGGCATCGGCGCGCTCCTGCGTCACACAGCGGGCGCGATCACCGCGACCCTCGGCATCCTCTTGATGCTCTCCACGGTGGTCCAGCTCCTCATGATGACCTCGGACGTCTTCGCGAAGGTCTACCCCTACCTGCCCTCGACGGCCGGGGAGCGCATCGCGGCGCCCGAGGCCGCCGCCACGGCTGTTGCCGGAGCGCCCGAGGCCCTGGCGCCGTGGGCGGGCTACGGCGTCTTCATGGTCTACGTCGCGGCGGTCCTGCTCGCGGCGGCCGTGCTGCTCAGGAGGAGAGACGCCTGAGCGCGAGCAGGCAGACGTCGTCGGCCCGGGTCGGCCCCTCCAGCAGGGCTGCCTGTGCCACCGTGCACATCTCCTCCGCCGAGGCCGGGCGCCGACCGGTGAAGACGTGGGCGAGGGTGTCGAGCCCTTCGTCAAGGGGACGTCGACGGTCCTCGACGAGCCCGTCGCTGAACAGCAGGAGGGCCGACCCCACCCCCAGACTCTCGACTCCGGTGACGCACGCCGCCCGGTCTGCCACCCCGAGCATCAGGCCGTTGCCGCCGGTCAGGTACCTCGGACCCTCCGGGGCCACGAGGAGCGGGGGCGGGTGGCCCGCGTTGGCGTAGGCGAGCTCCCCCGTGCTGAGGTCGAGGACGCCGTGGAACACGGTGGCCATCGACTCCGGGAGCAGGCGGGTCAGGACGGTGTTGGTGCGCTCGAGCACGACGGACGGGTCCAGGGTGTCGACCGCGTAGGCGCGTAGCGCGTTGCGGACCTGGTTCATCGCCGTGGCGGTCGCGAGGTTGTGGCCCACGACGTCGCCGAGGACGACCCCCAGCCGATTCTCGCCGAGGGGGAACGCGTCGTACCAGTCACCGCCGACGTCGACCCCCTCGGTCGCCGGCAGGTAGACGACCGCCAGGTCCAGCCCCGGGATGCTCGGCAGCACCTCGGGCAGGACAGAACGCTGGAGCATCTCCGCCACGGTGTGCTCACGCGCGATGGCCTCGGCGTGGGTGAGCCCGGTGGCCAAGCGGCGTCCCAGCTCCTCGGCGACGATGACGTCCGCGCCACTGAACTCGTGCCGGCCGTGGGCACGCCCCAGCCAGAGGACCCCGAGCACGTCAGCATCCTGGATGAGCGGGATCGCGATCTTGCTGTCCACGCTCAGGCGTGTGACCACGTCGGCGAGACAGGGGTCCGGGTCCCTCCACTCGTCGACCCGTCTCGACACGTCGTGCACGAGCTGGCTTCGCCCGGTCCGGAAGGCGACCCGGACCGCACCGTCGCCGGCCACTGGCACCCGATGCCGTTCGAGCTCGGCCAGGACCGCTGCCCCTGCCTCGTCCTTGTACTCGGTGACGGCCGCCAGGAGGTACCCGTCGGCGGTGGGGAGGAAGACGGCTGCGAGGTCCGCGATGGCCGGCACCACGAGCCTGGTGACGTGCCGGAGTACGTCGGTCCGGTCACGCGTCGCCGCCACGAGCGCCCCTGCGCGCAGGAGCAGGCCGAGGCGCTCGTCGGCCCTCTCCGCCTCGGCCCGGGCGTTCTGGGCGTTCGCGATGAGCCTGGCTCGCTCCTCCTCCGCGCGCTGACGCTCGGAGAGGTCGGCGACGAAGGTCACCCAACGCATCGGGTCCCGCTGGACGAGCGCGGCGCCCACGAGCGCCGGGACGCGGTGTCCGTCCGCGTGGACGTACTCCTTCTCGAACGGGGGGCAGACGCCGGTGCTGCGGAGCAGCGTCACCGCCAGGTCGGCCTGCGGCAGCCACTCGTCAGGGGTCATCCCCCGCCAGTCGATCCGCCCGGCGGCGAGGTCCTCGCGGGTGTAGCCGACCATGTCGAGGAAAGCGTCGTTGGCCTCGAGCACTCTGCTCTCGTCGGCCACGAGGATGCCGAGCACGTTTGCGTCGCGCAGGTGACCGAGGAAGCTCTCGCGCTCACGCAAGGCTTCCGCGGTCTGCCTCTGGTCGGTGACGTCACGGAACATCGCGTAGGCCCTCTGGGGACGGCCACGCTCGTCACGCGCGTCGGGGACCGCCGTGACCGCGAGCCACCGCCGCTCCCCGGTGACCCCATGGGCCACACCCATCACGACCTCTGCGACGACCTCTCCCGTGCGAAGGGCGGCCATGGCGGGGTGCTCGTCGCCGGGGAAGGGTGTCTCGTCCTCTCGAACCGCCTGCCAGTTCTCACCCTGCGGGACCAGACCGACGAGTGCCTCGGGGTCGACGCCGAGCATCTCGCCCGCCGCCGGGTTGGCGGCGATGATCGTTCCGTCGGCGTCGTGGTAGACGACACCGTGCAGCATCGTCTCGAACAGGGTGCGGTACCTCTCCTGTGCCTCGGTGAGCTCCTCGGCAAGGCTCTGCAGCCGGCGGCGGTCGAGCACGTGGTCGGTCACGTCCACGGCGTGCATGAGCACCCCGACGACGCGCCCGGCGGTCTCTCGGACCGGTTCGAGCCGGAAGTCCACGAAGACGCGTCTCGTCCCGCCCGTCTCGGTCCGGACCGAGATCTCCTCGTCGTGTCCCGAGAGGGCCTCACCGGTGGTCCGGACCTCCTCGACCAGGTCGATGTAGCCCGCCGCTGCCATCTCCGGCAGCGCCTCCTGCGCGGACCTGCCGAGCAGGTCCTGCCTGCCGACCAGCCGGAGACATGCCTCGTTGGCGATCTCGAAGACGTGGTCCTCGCCGGTGAGGTAGGCAACCGCTGCGGGCAGCCGCTCGAGGAGCTCGGCGAGCATTCCCAGGCGGGATGCCTCGTCCTCGCGCGCCACCCGGACCATGAGCCTCGCACCCCTCTCGTGCCGGCGCGTCACTTCCCGGAACGCTAGCACCGCGCCGAGGCTGTCGAGGCCGAGTTGCAGAGAGGACGACGAGCTCCCGTCCTCTGCGCCCCAGCATCCCGGGAGGAGACCGCCGAGTTTGCGTTGGATGGGCGCGATATGCGTGGCGCAGCTCCCGTGGGGCAGGGTCGACGGCGCTAACCGATGTCGCCGTCGACGTACACCCAGCGGCCTCCGCGCCGCTCGAACCGGCTCGTCTCGCGCAGGACCTGCTCGCCGCGCAGATCCCGGTACCGCGCGCGGAACTCGACGACCCCGGTCTGGTCCGCAGGGCCGCCGTCCATCGTGCCGAGCACCTCCAGACCCAGCCAGGTGAGGCCCAGGTCCTCGGGCATCTCCGGGGGCCGGGTGCGTGGGTGCCAGGTCCGGAAGACGTAGTCGAGACGGCCGACGGCGTACGCCGAGTAGCGAGCCCGCATGAGTGCGACCGCGGTCTCGGCGGACTCACCGTCGTGGAGCGGGCTGCAGCAGGCGTCGTACGCCGCGCCGCTCCCGCACGGGCACGTCGTGAAGGCACCACCACTCGCCGGGTTCATGACCCCGAGTGTCGCAGGCCGGACGGGCCGTCTCGGTCGACGGGCGCGGGAGGACGAACGGCCCTACGCCGGCACCCCGATCCGCGTGATCGTGGAAGGGAGGTGATCCCCATGACCGTTTTCGTGACCTACGCGAGCAAGCACGGTGCCACTCGAGGCATCGCCGAGCGCATCGCCCACGACCTCAACCAGGCCGGCGTCCCGACCGACATCCAGCACGTCACCACCACCGGCGACATCGCCGGGTACGACGCCTTCGTCATCGGCAGCGCAACGTATGCCTTCCACTGGATGAAGGAGGCGCAGAAGTTCGTCCGCGACCACCAGAAGGTGCTTGCCGAACGACCGGTCTGGCTCTTCAGCAGCGGCCCCCTCGGAGAGGAGAAGACCGACGCGGAGGGCAACGACGTTCGCGAGAGCTCCCGACCCCGGGAGATCGCTGAGCTCACCGAGTCCATCCACCCCCGCGGTGACCACGTGTTCTTCGGCGCGCTCGACCCCGAGAAGCTCAGCTTCGGGGAGCGTGCGATCCGGCGGATGCCGGCAGCAAGGAAGCTCATGCCGGAGGGTGACTACCGCGACTGGGACGACGTCGACGAGTGGGCCGGCAGCATCGCCGAGGAGATCCGGGCCGGGTCCAAGCCGGAGCGGCACGACGGCTGAAGCGCCGCGAGCTGCCCGCTTCTGTCCTGTTCAGGACGACCGGTCAGTCACAGATAGTCCGATAATCCGTCCCTTTACCCAAGCGTGGGGATTGCTGGGCTTCAACGCTGCTTGCTGTGATGGAACTTCGTCCAGCCATGCGTGCGGGGACTCCGGGGAGATCCCGCGCGGATGGACAAGACGGCTCTCGGGGGGCCAAGAGTTGACCGACTCTAAGGAGAGTTTGCATGAGTATCAGGCAGATCGTGCACAGCCGCACCGGCGCAGTGATCGTCGGCGCGACCGTGCTCATGACCTTGGGTGGCGTAGGTGGCGCAGTGGCCACCGGCCAGATCACGTCCCGCGACATCAAGGACGGGACGATTCAGAAGCGTGACATCGGCAGGGGCGCGGTCGGGTCATACGAGGTCCTCGACGGCGCGCTCGGGTGGCGGGACCTGAACCAGTTCACCAAGAACCGGATCCAGAACCTCGGCGAGTCGGGGCCGATGGGCCCGCAGGGTCCGCAGGGCGAGAAGGGCGACAAGGGGGACACCGGCCCCGCCGGTCCCAAGGGGGACACCGGCCCTGCCGGCCCCGCCGGTCCCGCGGGCCCCAAGGGTGACAAGGGCGACACCGGCCCCGCGGGCCCCAAGGGTGACAAGGGCGACACCGGCCCCAAGGGCGACAAGGGCGACCAGGGCGAGGTCGGCCCCGCCGGCCCTCCCGGTATCGCGAACGTCGTGGTCCGCAAGGGACGCAGCTCGTGGACGGCCAACGGACGTCAGGACAGCAGGGCTGAGTGCAGGGCGGGTGAGTACATCCTCGGCGGCGGCTTCTCCGGTGACGCGACGGCCCTGGGCCAGCTCGACATCGTCAGCAGCGTCCCGCTCTTCCTGAAGGACGGTCAGGAGCAGGAGTCGGAGAACCGCCTCGCCAACTCCTGGAAGGTCGAGGGGTTCTACAGCGGCCCCGACTCCATCCTCGTCGCGGCGTACGCGATCTGCGCGACCCTGCCGGCGCAGTAGCGGCAGTCGTCACGACGCCGCAGGAGGGAGGGTCGGGCCCGCGCCCGGCCCCCCTTCCCACGTCGCCGCAGGGTTGACGCCGGGTCAGGGCACCTCGGCAAGCGCCAGGTCAGGTCCGACGGGTCCGCGCCGGGCCAGGCGTCTGTCGTGAACCCGACGCCTGACCCTGCCGCGGAGGGGCTCTCGGCGCGTCGCGTCATGTCCGGCTCTGAGCTCGTCGAGACGGGAGCGACCGAAGTCGATGACCCGAAGGGTCCCTGAGGCGTCGACGAGCCAGTTGTGGGTGTTGCAGTCGCCGTGACAGGGGACCATCGGCGCCGGCGGGAGTGACTCCAGCCGAGCGAGATGGTGCCAGGCGTACTCCTCCTGCTCCTCGGTGTGAAGCCCGGGAACGTCCTTCAGCAGGGCGTGAAGCGGTCCGTTCGCGTTCCTCTGGTCGCCAGGCCGTTGCTCGCGACCCGGCTCGACCTCGTGGAGGCGCCGCAGCAGCTCCCGCTTGCCGGTGCGCGGCCACGTCCGTGGCGGAGGGGTTCACTCCTGGCACAGCACTCCGGCGGGTCTGGCTACGCGACCGATGTGGGGATTCGCACTTTCGACCCGCCTCGTCCGGGTTGCGGCCGTCGCGGCCTGGCAGGAACCCGGCCGGTTACTCCATGTCCTCGAGCTCCTTGTGGCGGGTCTCGGGGACGAAGCGGATCACGAAGACCAGCGAGCCGAGGGCCATCAGGGTGTAGAACCCGTAGGCGAACGCAAGCCCGAGGTCGGCCATCGCGGGGAACGTCGTGGAGATCGCAAAGTTCGCCAGCCACTGGGCGGCGGCGGCAACCCCGAGGGCCAGGCCCCGGATGCGGTTGTTGAACATCTCGCCGAGCAACACCCATACGGCCGGTCCCCACGACATGCCGAAGAAGACGACGAAGAGGTTCGCCGCGACCAGCGCCGTGGGCCCGGCGGCCCCCTCCAGCACCGGTTCCCCGTCGACGACGGACGCCTGGCTGAACGTCCAGGCCATGACCCCCAGGCTCAGGAACATCCCGGTAGAGCCGATCATCAGCAGCCTCCGGCGGCCGATGTGGTCGATGAGAGCGATCGCCACGAGCGTGACCGCGATGTTGGTGACCGAGGTGATCACGGTCTGGAGAAGGGCGTCCTCCTCGGTGAAGCCGACGGCCTGCCACAGCGTCGAGGAGTAGTAGAAGATGACGTTGATTCCCACGAACTGCTGGAAGACCGACAACGCGATGCCGATCCAGACGATGGGGAGCAGGCCACCAGTGGGCTTCTTCAGCTGTGACCACGAGGACTGCCGTCCCGCCTGAGCGTGCGCTTGATCTCGCGGATCCGCTCGTCGACGCCGGTCTTGAGGACCCCGCCCAGCAAGCGACGGGCCCGGTCCTCCTTGCCCAGCCGCACGAGGTAGCGCGGGGACTCGGGAATCGTGGTGGCGAGCAGACCGTAGGCGAGTGCGGGAATGGTCTCGGCGAGGAACATCCACCGCCACGCGTCGAGGCCGAACCACAGCGGCTCGTCGGATCCGCCGGCCGCCCCTGCGATCGCGAAGTCGGAGAGCAGTGCGACGAAGATGCCGGTCACGATCGCCAGCTGCTGCAGGGAGCCCATCCGGCCGCGAACCTGGGCTGGGCTGATCTCGGCGATGTACGCCGGAGCGATGACCGAGGCGGCTCCGACGCCGAGCCCGCCCAGGACCCGCCAGACGATCATGTCCATCGGACCGAACGCGAGGCCCGAGCCGATCGCGGACGCGGTGAACAGGCCGGAGGCCAGGAACATGACCCGCAGTCGGCCCCAACGGTCGGCGAGGCGACCCGCGAGGAAGGCGCCGGCCATGCAGCCGAGCA
>DATHVS010000236.1:0-58858 GCA_035461195.1 Nocardioidaceae bacterium | reverse complement strand
CGCCACTGTCTTCAGTGGAACTCAACGGGCCCTCCTCAGTCATGACGTGTGCCAGGAGCGGTCTGGGCTCGAAGGCTCTCGGTCAACTACGCGTGAGACGGCGATAGGCGGTGGCGCCGCGTCCCGAGGATCGCTCCCAACGCGAGGTGACCCTCGGGACCGGAGCGCGATGCACTTCGCAGCACCAGCGATAGGTGGTCGGCCACTGTCTGAACACGGGCACCACGGTGGTGACGATCCTCATCAGCCAGGGAAGAGCCCCAGGACGCCACCGCTGGTCAACTACGAAGTCGATCTCCACCTCCTCGGAGCTGGACAACGTAGACCAGCTGCCGCCGGTCAGGAGCACCCCATCGATCGTGACCCTCCACCGTCCGTGGACGGAGGCTTGCTGGACGTTGCGGTCCAGGTGGGGCAGGCCCGCTTCGAGGACCAGGTGTGCCTGGTGACCGTCGACGTCTGCTGTCAGCGAAGTGAGTCGTCCATCGGCGGTGAGCTGGTAGTGCTCGTCCGAGCTCAGTGCAGAGATCGGTCCATCGTGCTCCCGGTTGACCTCGAGGACCAGCACTGGGCCGGCGTACTTGATCAGGTGGCGGCGGTGGAGCCGGGCGCCGGGTAGTCGTCCGATGCGTGCATCTGCGCCGTCGAACCGGATGAGTGGCTCAGTGGCCGTCTTGCGGACGAGGTCGAAGGAGGGCATCCAGACCAGCATCAGGCTGGTCGGGCGTTCGATGTTGGCACTGACGGGAGCAAGGAGTGCGCCCCGCTGCCGTGGACGACCGTCGCGGTCGTCGATCGCGATCTCCACAGAGCGGCCTTCGACGTCGGAGAAACGCACCTCGGCGGTGACTCCGTCGGGGGTGATCGCGAATCTGCTGACGTCGAACTGCGTCGGGTTCCAGGATCTGATTCCACCGCCGATCTCGTACCCGTCGCGGTCGAGTGCGAGGTGGGGGTCGATGTAGTAGTCCACCGTCTTGTCGACTCGCCGTGAGAGGAACACGAGCATGCCCGTTCCGTGCACGTCGTCGTCGAACCACTGCAGCTCGGCACCGTCATAGACCGGATGATCGGCAAGCTCGAAGTTCAGCAGGCCCGCCACTTGACTGAAGGTGAGGGTGAGGGGCCACTGGCTCTTGTCGCCTCCGGCATATGGCGGTGGCTCGTCTGAAGGGCTCACACCGCCACCTCTCATCGACCGTTTCAGGCTACGCCGTCCCGTCGGCCTCGGGGCCGAACCCCTGGAAGTCACACTGCTTCAGCCCTTCGCCGAGACGGCTGGCGGTGGCATCCGCTGTGACGTCTTGCCCTGGGACTGCGAGTGTCACGGTGCTAGTTTGCGGAAGGGAGGAGATGAGCAGCGGTGCCCCCACGGATGATCCGCCGACCGGCCCAGACTCGACGCATGCGGGCCAGTCGGTTCGCCTACGACCTCGTGGTGGGCGGGACTCGTGTCCTGGGGGCGCTGGTGACGGCTCCGGTGGCGCGCCGGTTCTACAACCGACATGGCGCCTCGGACGAGGAGCTCGCCCGCCCGCTGCCCGGCGACCATCTGGTCCGAGTGCCGAAGCTCGGCTACACCCGCGCGATCACCATCGATGCACCGGTCGAGCAGGTCTGGCCGTGGCTGGTGCAGTTCGGGCAGGGGCGCGGCGGGTTCTACAGCTACGACGGGCTGGAGAATCTCGTCGGCTGCGGCATCCACAGTGCCGACGAGATCTTGCCAGAGCATCAGGAGCTGGCCGTGGGCGACTTGATCCGTTCGGGCCGCGACAACCAGCCGTGCTGGCAGGTCGTCGAGGTGGAGCCGCCGCACCACCTGGTGTTGATCGGAGACGGCACCCCGGCACAGCCAGAGGCGCCTGAAGTCGTCGACGAGGTCCCGGAGCGTGGCTACGTGGCCTCGACCTGGCAATGGGTACTCGAACCCGTCGAAGGTGGCCGAGGGTGTCGACTGATCGTCCGGCAGCGAGAGACCTACAGCCCGAACCAGTCGTGGCTGTGGCACCTGGTCGAGCCCTTCAACTTCGTCATGGAGCATCGCATGCTCCAAGGCATCCGCGACCGCGCCGAACGACGCACCGCGACCATTGCGGCTGGATCAGGAGACGCCTGATGCGATGGCTGTTCTTTGCTTTCTTGCTCGGGCACGCCGCCGTCCATGTCGTGATGTGGACACTGCCTTTCACGGACGCCATCAAGGACATGCCTTTCAATCCGGCCCACTCGTGGTGGTTCGGTGATCAGCGCATCGCAGCCGTCCTACTTGCTGGCGTCGTCGCCGTGGGGTACGTCATCGCGGGAGTGGGTTGGCTCCTGGACGCGCAGTGGTGGCCGGTCTCGATGGCGAGCACCTCGGCGCTGTCGCTGCTCCTGATGATGCTGTTCTTCGCACCATGGTGGTTGGTCGGGATTGCTCTGAGTGGTGGCCTGGCCATCTATGCCCTGCAAGCCCTTTCCTGATCCGGGTCGCCCGCCGGGTACCTCGAGGGGCCCGTTCGGACTCCTCGGGAACGTCGCGCCCACCTGAGTCCCGTGAAACGAAGGATCGTCAGTCAGCGGGATGGGTTCACGGTCGATCTCATTTCACAACTCCATGGAATAAGGTATTGTCGCTGTGACTGGTCCTCGGGTTGTGGAGGTGTCACGTGGGTGATGTGGAGGTGGGCGCGTGAGCTCGACAGGGGCCAAGGAGACCGGCCAGAGGCCGGTCGCCCTGGGGCTGCGGGCGAACGCGGCGCAGTTCACGATCCTGGTGGCGATCAACGCCCTGGTCGGTGGCATGGTGGGCCAGCAGCAGACGGTGCTGCCGCTGCTGGCCGAGAGGGAGTTCGGCCTCACCGGGTACACGTTCATGTTCACCTACGTGGTGGCCTTCGGCATCACCAAGGCGACCGCCAACTACTTCGCCGGCACCTGGTCGGACCGGTACGGCCGCAAGCCCGTCCTGATCGCGGGATGGCTGTTCGCCATTCCGGTGCCGCTGATGCTGATCTGGGCTCCCAGCTGGGGCTGGGTGATCGCCGCCAACGTGCTGCTCGGCATCAACCAGGGCCTCACGTGGTCCACCACGGTGATCATGAAGATCGACCTGGTCGGGCCGAAGCAGCGGGGCCTGGCGATGGGCCTGAACGAGGCCGCCGGCTACGGCGCGGTCGCCGTCACCTCGATGGCGGCTGGCTACCTGGCCGCCGAGTACGGCCTGCGGCCGGCGCCGTTCCTGCTCGGGCTGACCTACACCGCGTTGGCGCTCGGACTGTCCACCCTGGCGGTCAAGGAGACCCACCACCACGCCAAGGTCGAGGCCGCGGGCCACGTCGCCCGCGCCGACGGCAAACACGACCACCTCCACGGTGAGCTCAGCAACCGCGAGGTGTTCACGCAGACCAGCTTCCGCGAGCCGGCGCTGTCCTCGGCGAGCCAGGCCGGCCTGGTCAACAACCTCAACTTCGGCCTCTCCTGGGGCCTGTTCCCGCTGCTGTTCGCGAGCTCGGGGCTCCCGGTCGGCCAGATCGGGGTGCTGTTCGCGCTCTACCCCGGGGTGTGGGGCATCGGCCAGCTGTTCACCGGCGCGCTGTCGGACCGGTGGGGCCGCAAGCACCTCATCACCGCGGGCATGTTCACCCAAGCCACCGCCCTCGCCGTGATCGCGGCCGCCGACAGCTTCGGGCTCTGGGCGGCCAGCACGATGCTGCTGGGCGCGGGAACGGCGATGGTCTACCCGACCCTGCTCGCCGCGATCGGGGACGTGGCCCACCCCGAATGGCGAGGACGCGCGGTCGGCTTCTACCGCGTCTGGCGGGACCTGGGCTACGCGGTCGGTGCTCTCATGGGCGGTGTCGTCGCCGATCTCTGGAGCCTGCGCACAGCAGTATGGGTGGCAGCAGCTGTCAGCGTCGTCTCGGCGCTCGTCGTTGCGTTCAGGATGTACGAGACGCATCACCAGCCGGCGGTGGACGCGACGCGGGAAGTGAAGGCCAAGGATGGGTGACCGGTCCAGCAAGGAGGCGCTGTTCGCCGAGTTCGCCGCGGTGGGCAAGGTCCTCGGCAACCCCAAGCGGCTCGAGCTCCTCGACCTCCTCAGCCAAGGCCCCCGCAGCGTGGAGGACCTTGCCGCCGCCGCTGCGGTGGGCATGAGCACCTGTTCGGCGCACCTGCAGACCCTGCGTGAGGCAGGGTTGGTCGAGCCCCGCCGCGAGGGCAAGCGGATCTACTACTCGCTTACCGGTGACGACGTCGCGGGTCTGTGGGAGCACCTGCGACGGGTTGCCCAGGCCCATCGCCCGCACACCGAACTCGCCCGTCGCGCCTACCTCGGTCCCGATGACACCGAGGCCGTCGACACCGACGAGCTGCTCCGGCGCCTCGATACCGCTGATGCGGTCATACTCGACGTCCGCCCCGAGCCGGAGTACGCCGGCGGCCATCTCCCGGGCGCGATCCACATCCCCCTTGCCGAGCTGGCAGGCAGGCTGACAGAGCTGCCCCGCGACCGCGAGATCGTCGCCTACTGCCGCGGGCAGTACTGCGTCCTGGCGCACGATGCCGTCCGACTGCTCAACGCCAACGGGCTCCACGCCCGGCGGGCCACCGACGGTGTTCTGGAGTGGCGCCTGGCCGGCCTGCCGGTCCTGACCGGTGCCGCCTGAACACCTGGCTCAGCAAGGAGCACGCATGGCGCAGACGCAGCTGCCACCGTGGCGCTCGGTACTGGCCGTCGTCGCCCACCCCGACGACGAGTCGTTCGCGCTGGGGGCCGTGCTCGCTGCCTTCGCCGAGAACGGCGCTCAGGTTTCAGTCCTGTGACTGCCCCGCGGCTAGGCCTCTACGCTGCACGGTGTCGAGAGAGACCTCACCGAGCTACGCGCAGACGAGCTCACTGCGGCGGCGCTCGGGCTGCACCACGTGGTACTCCTGGCGTACCCCGACGGGCAACTCCCCGAGGTAGACGTCGACCAGCTCGCTGCACAGGTGGTCAGCACCGTCCAAGAGGTCGACGCCGACGGCATCATCGGGTTCGACCTCACCCGTGTCACGGGCCACCGCGACCATGCCCATGCGACCGCAGCCGCCATCCGCGCCGCGACCACCCCGGACGTGGGCTGCGGGACGAGCACGGTGCACCCTTCGAGGGCCACGCCGAGACCGACGTCGACCTCGTGGTGACGGTCGACCGTTCCCCGCAGTTCAAGGCCGTCGGATGCCACCCCAGCCAAGCCGTACCGAGCAGCGTCATGTGGCGGCGCATCGAGCTCCTCGGAGACCACGAGCATCTTCGCTGGCTACGCCAGGCCCCAGACAGCTCAGCAGTGAACCCCCAAGCACGCGGCCGTCGGGCAGATCGTCAGGTCGGCGGTATGACGTCGAGGCCATCACTTCCACGCTCGGCGGGAACGCCTCGGCCATCACTGGCAGGTGCGGCCGCTGGAACGCGCCTGTGCAGACGACGACAGTGTCCGCTTCCACGTCGCCATCGCTGGTCTTGAGCCGGAACCGCGTGGAGGTTCCCGGCTCGAGAGCCGTCACTGCTATGCCCTCATGGATGGGCCCGGTCTGCCGTCCGGCATAGTCCTCCAGGAAGGCGACGATCTCGTCGCGATGCACGTGCCCTTCCGGATCGTCTCCGTCGTACTCCGCACCCGGGAGGCTCAGGGTCCAGTTCGGCGTCACCAGCGTGAAGCCGTCCCAGCGCTTGCGCCACGCCTGGGCGACCCGCTCGCGCTCCAGCACGATGTGCTCGATCCCGAGCTCTTCGAGCTCGTGGCTCACCGCCAACCCTGCTTGCCCGGCTCCAATGACGACCGTAGTCACGCCGACCTCCCGCGGCGCTTGCACCGCATTTCGCGATTACCCCTGGATCAGCGCGCAATGGCCCCTTCGGTCTACCGGTTCGCGTGAACAATCCTCTGACCGTGACAGCAGCGGGGGAGGGGGCCCACACCCGCGTGGCTCGACCCCGAAGACCGTCATGGAACTCGTCCCGGGCAACACACTCATCACTGCAAGCCCGCAGGAGGGTCGCGAGCTTGCGATCACCATGGCGCGCAAGACGATCGGAGCGATTCAACCGGACGCAGACACCTGGCAGACCCCGCGTCCTGGCTACGCATCGAACGCGGAAGCATGACCATGGCCGGACACGTGGTGGCGGTCGAGTTCGCGACCATTGGCGCCGCGAACAACTACTGGCGAGACCCGTCGGCCTGAGTCTCTCGGTTCACGGCTGGTCCATCGAGCGGCTCGCGGCGTTGAGCCGGGCGGCTTGTCGTGTGAGGTGGTTACGCTCAGGGAGGTTCGGGGCACGGCGTGCCGCCTCGGCATACAGGCGTGCTGCAGTCGCCAGGTCCCCGTCGCGTTCGTGAAGGTACGCCGCGACGGCGGCGTGGCGAGGCAGTTCGGGGTCGAGCGCCGCCACGGCGGCCAGACCTGCCCTGGGCCCATCAGCATGGCCGAGTGCGACGGCGCGGTTGAGCCGGACGATCGCACTGTCGGTGATACGCAGCAGCTCGTCGTACCACTCGACGATCTGCACCCAGTCGGTCTCCTCGACGGTCTGCGCGTCGGCGTGGAGGGCGGCGACAGCAGCCTGCGCCTGGTACTCACCGAGCCGGTCGCGCGCGAGGGCGGCTTGCAAGATCTCCACACCCTGGGTGATCAGTCGAGTGTCCCAGCGGCTGCGATCTTGCTCGGCGAGCGGTACGAGACTGCCGTGGGGCGTGCTGCGAGCAGACCGCCTCGCGTGATGTAGCAGCATCAGAGCCAGCAGTCCCGCCACCTCCTCGTGGTCGGTCGTGGCTGCGAGCTGCCGGGTGAGCCGGATGGCCTCAGCGGCCAGGTCGACGTCGCCGGAGTAGCCCTCGTTGAAGATGAGGTAGAGGACCCGGAGAACGGTGTCGAGGTCTCCTGGCTGGTCGAACCGCACACCGGAGACGGTCCGCTTGGCCCTGCTGATGCGTTGCGCCATGGTCGCTTCGGGCACGAGGTAGGCCTGGGCGATCTGGCGGGTAGTGAGACCTCCTACCGCTCGCAGGGTGAGAGCGACTGCAGAGGACGGCGTCAGCGACGGGTGGGCGCAAAGGAAGTACAGCTGAAGCGTCTCGTCCGCGGACGTAACCGGCCCCGGCGCCGACTCCTCCTCGGTGAGCCCCTCACGCCGTCGGCGCGCCGCATCCGAGCGGGCGGCGTCGAGGAACCTGCGCCAGGCAACGGTCACCAGCCAGGCCTTCGGATCCCGCGGTGGGTCGTCCGGCCACACGCGGATCGCCTCGACCAACGCGTCCTGTACGGCGTCCTCGGCAGCCGCGAAGTCGACTCCGCGGCGGCCGAGGATCGCAATGACCGTGGGCGTGAGGCTCCGGAGCAGGACCTCGTCCACGCGAGGTCACCCCGTGATGCTCGGAGGCGTGGACAGGAACGGGCGCACCTCGAGCCATTCGTGGATCGGCTTGCCGCCTGCCCCCGGGGCCGCGGACAGCTCACCTGCCAGCTCGAGCGCGCGCTCGTAGCTGTCGACGTCGATCACCATCCAGCCGGCGATGAGGTCCTTGGTCTCTGCGAAGGGACCGTCTGTGACCGGCGGCCGACCCTCACCGTCGTAGCGGACAAAGGTCCCCTCAGGGGCGAGCGCCTGACCGTCCACGAACTCACCGGTGCTCTCGAGCCGTGCGGCGAAGTCTTGCATGTACTGCACATGGGCGGAGATCTCCTCCGGACGCCAGTGGTCCATCGGCACGTCGTTGATCGCGGTCGGGGCGCCCCGGTAGTGCTTGAGCAGCAGGTACTTGGCCATCGTAGTTCTCCTTGATGCGGTGAGACCCATTGTGGTCTCGTTCACCCCGGGGACGGAGCCGCCCACAGCATCTCGACATGCACTGCCGGAGAACTCACCGCACTGTTGCCGTCCGGGGCCCGGTGACTGGACCGCGTCGGGTTGGAGCCCAGGAGCGATCTGCCTTGCTCGGCGCCACGTCCGCCGCCACAGTGTCAGGTACCGACACCCAGGGGGCCGAGTCCAGGGCAGACTGCCGGTTCACATCACGTCGGGCCCTGAGGCTCCGACCCGTGCCGCACTTTGTCTGTCGGTGGCACGGGCGGCCATGGACGAGGGGTACGAGGTCAGCATCTTTCTCGCCGGCGACGCCGTCCAGCTCATTCAAGACGCCGTCCTCGACTCGCTCGAGGGACTGGGGACGGGCTCCTCGCGCGAGTCCTTCGACGCGATCGCAGTGGGAGGTGGACGCTTCTACGTATCTGGCATGTCGAGCAAGGCCCGGGGAGTGACGGAGGACGACTTGGCGGGCAAACCGGCCGAGCTCGCACTGCCCAAGCGGTTGGTGCAACTGACGGTCGAGGCAGATCGCAGCTTCACGTGCTAGGGCCTCGCGGTGCGGGGCTGCGCGAGGACGCCGATGCGAGTCGGGCCCGCCTCGTGCAGACATCGGCCCGGCACACGAAAGGCCCCCGGCCAGGGCGTGAGCCTGGGTGGCCGGAGGCCTGGGGGAGACAGATGTCAACCGTTGCTGATTCGGCTCGCCAACAGCTTCTTCCCCTGCTCACCGCCCTTGCGGCTCTCGGCCTGTGCCTTGCGGAAGAACTCGGCGAGCTCCTGGTCGCCGTCACGCTCCGCGTCCTGGATGTAGGTCTCGAGACGGAGGGCGTTGCTGAGCGACTGCTCGGTGAACCAGATGATGTTGTAGTTCTTGTCCTTGGTTCCTGTGACCTGACCGGTCTCCTGGGTCGTGCTCATGCCTTACCTCCTTCGTTGTGTCCGTCATCTTGCCGCTACCCCGAGGGGGACGGTGTATGCGCCTCGGTCGCTCGACCGGGCCGCAGACCCCCGAGGCGCGAGATCGGCAAGTTCGCAGGCCGAAGCCGTCGCGTGGAGGCTGGCCTCCCTTTCGGTGAGACCGCCAGGAAGCGCCGGCGAGAGAGTCCGTGCCGCCTCGGCCTCCGCCGGGAGTGCGCCGAGCTCTCGGAAGGTACGCCGTGCAGCGGAGAGCTCGTTGGCGGCGGAGTGCTCGTCGCCGAGGTCGCCAAGGGCGCGGCCGATCAGCAGGCGGGCACAGGCTGTGTCGTACGGCGCCCCGAGTCTGCCCGTCGTACTTGGTAGGCGTGTAGAGCTGCAGACTGTCCACTGCTGCCAGTTGTCGCCTATCTGCTCGTTTCCGTCGACGATCAGGAACGGACGGTCGAACCGCTGCAGGTGGTAGCCGGTGGCGAGGCCCGCCCTGCCCGCCCCGATGATGAGCGTCACGATGTGCTGGGTGGTCATGACCAGACCTCCTGCTCGGAGTTGTTCGGACGCCGCGCCAGGAACCCTGAGTCCCGTACCGCGTCGGGAAGAACCCGCAACATCGCCCGGAGCGCATGGGTAGGTTGGTGTAGGCCGTAGCGCAGGAACCACACGAGCATCAGACCGGTGGTGACCAGGTAGAACGTGTGCAGCGCCCAGATGGGCCCAGGTGGCAGGCTGAACACGTAGACCGAGTGCACGAGGTTGCCGACATTGGCAAGGACCATGTTCCCCAGGCTGTACGACGCGAGGTCCCGAGTACGCCACGCCTTGACGAGCATCGGCAACGCACTGCAGGCGAAGATCACCGTCGAGACGATTCCCGCGAGCGTCGGCAGAGTGGCCATACCGCGACGCTAGGCACCCTCGCCCCGCGCCGCATCGACACAACCGCGCATCTTGACGCGTGCTCGATGGGTATGTCTGCCCACGAGGCGGAGGCGGGTTGCGCTCGCACGCCTGTGTCATGTTCGAATCGCCGCCGTCGCCCTCTTGGCGGCCTTGGGGCTGCTGGTCAGGACTGCCCGCGGCTCCTCTCGGCGCCGAGAACGCCATGCTCGTCGAGGAAGTTCGGCATGGCTCATCCGAGCACGCGATACGTCGGACGAGGCACCCCCGCGAAGTCCGAGAGGGTGAACCACACGGGCAGGGCGCGCCTCAGGCGTTCGGGCCCGTCGAGAGCGAGCGACCCGGCGCGAAGCGCATCCGACCAGGTACGGTCCCCGCGCCAGACCTCGACCATGCTGCGCAGGCTCGCCGTGACGGTGACCGCGACGTCGTACCCGGGATCGTCGTCACAGACGTCGGCCTCGTCACCGGTGATCACCAACCACCATTCGCGAAGCTGCGGGGGGACGTCGGGGAACCGGAACCGCACGACGGTGCGGCCCTCGGGCAGGGCGTCGAGGTCGATGTGGCGGTGCATGTCCCAAAGCAGGAGCTTGGGGTCGAGATCCTCCTCGCCGAGCTCGCCGATCCACCGCACCCCCCAGCTGCCGAGGGCGTCGACCACCGTCCGCAGCTCGCGGCCGGCCTCGGTCAGCACGTAGCGCACGTCGTTGCCCTCGACCCGCCGCTCCACGATCCCGGCACGGGTCAGCTGCTGGAGCCGTCGCGACAGCAGGGACGGTGACATGCGGGGGAGTCCTCGCCGCAGCTCGTTGAAGTGCTCGCTCCCGGTGACGAGCTCACGCACCACGAGCATGGTCCACCGCTCGTCGAGGAGCTCCATGCTCTTGGCCACGGGACAGAACTGGTGGTACGTCGACCCCATCTCCGCAGGGTAGATCTCATCACGTCCGCGGTACAGATCTCGTACTGGTTGCGACCGCGGCCGGGTTCCTACCTTCGACTCGACGGCGAGGAAGGCCCTCGCCGCCGATCGAGGAGGAACACGATGAACACACAGATCGACCTGGCACACGGCGACAGGGCCCTGAAGGAGCGGCACCGTGCACTGTGGGCGCTCGGCGACTACCCGACCCTGGCGTCCGAAGTGATCCCCGACCTCGGGGCCCGTCTGGTGCAGGCCGTCGGCGTGGCGCCCGGCGAGCGCGTGCTGGACGTGGCAGCGGGGTCGGGGAACGTCGCGATCCCGGCCGCGCTGGCCGGGGCCGACGTCGTCGCCTCGGACCTCACCCCAGAGCTGCTCGACGCCGGCAGGACGTTCGCCGCTCGGCGAGGGGCCGAGCTGCGCTGGGACCAAGGAGACGCCGAGGCCCTGCCGTACGCCGACGGCGAGTTCGACGTGGTGCTGTCGTGCCTCGGCGTCATGTTCGCACCGCACCACCAGAAGGCGGCCGACGAGCTGCTCCGGGTCTGTCGCCCGGGTGGCCGCATCGGCCTGCTGAGCTGGACGCCAGAGGGGTTCATCGGCCAGATGCTCACCACCATGAGGCCCTACCTGCCTCCGCCGCCGCCCGGGGCGCAGCCACCGCCCCTGTGGGGGAGCGAGGAACACGTGCGCGCCCTGCTGGGCCACCGGGTCGCCGACGTCCAGGCGAGGCGGGAGACCGTGCGCGTCGAGCTCTTCGCGGACCCGGACGCGTTCCGCGACTACTTCAAGACCAACTACGGCCCAACCGTCGCCGCTTACCGCGGGCTGGCCGGGCAGCCGGACCGGGCAGCGTCCCTCGACGAGGACCTGTCCGATCTCGCCCGTCGTCACGATCGCGGCGCGGCGCTCGGCAGGCAGGGAAGCGTGATGGAGTGGGAGTACCTCTTGGTGACTGCCTTGAGGAGGTGACGCGCGCCCGGGGCGCTAGAGCGCTCCGGGCTGCTCTCCCTCGTGCTCGCGTCCACCTCTTTGATGCTCGTCGGGATCGGGGTGGAGGTCCGCGACGAGCGACGCCCCTGCGGAGGCAGCGTCGCGGCCCCGGTTGAACGCCGGTGTCAGCCCGGCTGCGTCGGCGATCATGGTGTACTCCCAGCGTCTGGGCAGCGCGAGGGCCGGGTGGCCTGCGAACTCGTCGAGGACGAGGCGAACCGCGAGATGCTCCCTGACGGTGTCCTTGAAGGCGGCACGGACCGCGTCGGCTGCTCGGTCCGGGGGGACCGCGTCGACGTACTCCTCGAGACGTCGCGCGAGCGCGGTGTGCCACTGCCGCTGAAGTGCCAGAAGGGTCGCGACGCTTTCGTGTCCGCTGTCGTCGTGCGCTGCCATGGCAGCTCCCTCACGGTGGTGCCCGTAGTCCTGGTGCCCTCAGGCTTTCTCGCCGGAGGCTCGGCAGCAATGACACCTTCGGGCAGCCCCGTGTGAGCGGGCACCGCATGGGGCCGTCCGGACCCGGACGCGTGCAGTACGGGCAGGGTCGGGATGGCCCTTTCGGGTGGTTCTGGGACCTACTCCGGCAAAACTCCGACAGTCTGCGTGGTTTCGACCGTCTCTGATGGTGATGTAGGAGTGACACAGTTCATACCGGGGAGACCAGACGTGATCACCAAGAAGAACGGCGCGGCCGGTGGGAAGCGCTCACAAGGTGCCGTCCGACGGCCCGCGAAGGCAGGCAAGTGCCGGTGCGGGCAGGACCTCGACGTGTGCTCGCGAGCTCACTGTCCACGCTGCGGCAGCACGCTGCGCTCCGCCTGAGGCAGCTCCGGCCCCTGGAGGCGTCCGGGGACGAGAACCTGCGCGGGACGGCGACCTGAAGACCGGCTCGCCGGCGGGGTGGTTCCCGTCTTGGCGACGGTGGGTCATGGTGGTAAGAGACCACCCAACTACTTGGCCACCCTCCGGCGAGCCGGCGGCTCGGTGCTGCTGATCCTCGACCTCTTCAGGTTCAGGCACCAGTCTGTGCAGCGACCTCGGGGGAGGACAGGGCCGAAAGCCCCTTGTGACCTCGACACCCTGGCGCCGCCGTCGTCACGACCGCCCTTCAGGGCGGTGCGGATAAGGTACGTGTCGTCGGATCTCTCGGGGTGGAGCAAGGAGAGCAGTGAGCGAGCAGGGCGTCGCGGCGGGGCAGACCACGCGCGTCGTCACCATCCCCAACGCGCTGAGCATCCTCCGCCTCGCGGGGGTGCCGCTCTTCTTGTGGCTCGTGCTCGGGCCCCAGGCCGACGGGCTTGCGCTGGTCGTGCTGTTGGTGTCGGGCATCACCGACTGGCTCGACGGCTTCCTGGCCCGTCGACTCAACCAGGCCTCACAGCTCGGGCAGATCCTCGACCCGGTGGCCGACCGCCTCTACATCCTCGCGGTCGTCGTCGGGCTTGCCTGGCGCGACATCATCCCCTGGTGGCTCGCCGTCATGCTGCCTGCCCGGGACCTCCTGCTCTGGGTGCTCGTGCCCTTCCTGCGCACACGCGGCTACCACGCCCTGCCGGTGCACTTCCTCGGCAAGGCCGCCACCTTCAACCTCCTCTACGCGTTCCCGCTGCTGCTTCTCGGCGACGGCGAGGGAGTCGTGGCCACGCTTGCGAACGTCTTCGGATGGGCCTTCGCGATCTGGGGCACCGGTCTCTACTGGTGGGCCGGTCTTCTCTACGCCTGGCAGGTGCGCAAACTCCTCCAGGACCGTGACAGAAGGGCGCCACGGGTCCATGTCCGGTGACGTCCGCAACCGTACGACGGGCCCGCCGGTCGACTCGTCGGAGGAGGCACACGGCGTCTCCGGCCCTGAGCGACCCGAGGTCCCGCCGCAGGTCCACATGCCGCTGCTGGAGTACATCACCACGCACTCGCTGGAGGCCGACTACGCCGACGCCGCCGAAAGAGCCGCAGCGCGGACCGATGAGAAGGAGCCTCCACAAGTTCGTCCGGGCCTCGCGGCACTCGTCGTCATGGGTCTCTTCGGGCTGCTGGTGGCGACTGCCGCCGTGCAGACCGCCCGAAACGCCGAGGACCAGTCGAGCGGCCGGGAGTCCCTCATCACGCAGATCAACGCGCGCAGCGCGCAGGTCGACGCGCGGCGGGCCCGGATCGCGAACCTCCGTGAGGAGAACCAGGCCCTCCAGCAGCTCTACCTCGAGACGACCAGTCAGGGCCGCGCGCTCTCGGCCCGCCTCAATCGGCTTGGGGCGGTCACCGGGGCGGTCGCGGTCACCGGGCCGGGCGTGAAGGTCGTAGTGGACGACGCGCCCGGTGCGGTCAACGACAACCAGCGGGTCCTCGACCAGGACCTCCAGAAGCTCACGAACGCGCTTTGGGCGTCGGGTGCCGAGGCGATCTCGATCAACGACCAGCGGCTGAGCAACCTGAGCGCCATCCGGCTCGCGGGCTCGGCGATCTCGGTCGACTTCGTGTCCTTGTCGCGGCCCTACACCGTCCTTGCGGTGGGGGACCCCGATACGATGCCCGCACGGTTCGTGGAGACCAAGCACGGACGGGACTGGCTGGATCTCCGCGCCGTCTACGGCTTGGAGTTCAAGATGACGTCGGAGCAGTCCCTCAGACTGCCGGCCGCGCCCGCGCGGCGGCTCAACCTACGTCAAGCCACCGAGGGGGACACGCCATGATCGCAGGCCTCGGGCTGCTGGTCGGCATCATCATCGGCCTCATGCTGCAGCCAGAGGTACCGCTCTGGCTCGAGCCCTACCTCCCGATCGCCGTCGTGGCCGCGCTGGACGCGGTGTTCGGCGCACTGAGGGCGTTCCTCGACGGCATCTTCGACGACAAGGTGTTCGTCGTCTCCTTCATCAGCAACGTCCTGATCGCCGCCCTGATCGTCTACCTCGGGGACAAGCTCGGCGTCGGGGGCCAGCTTTCCACCGGGGTTATCGTCGTTCTCGGGATCCGAATCTTCTCCAACGTCGCCGCGATCCGCCGGCACATCTTCCACGCGTGAGGAGGCAGACTTGACCAGCACGCCCGGCCGTGACCGTCTCCTCGCCTCCCTCAAGCGACCCCGGTCGCGCGGCCAGATCACCGCGGCAGTGCTTCTTGCGGTGGTCGGGTTCGCCAGCGTGGTCCAGGTGCAGGCACAAGAGCGCAACAACGACTACGACGGCATGCGCGAGCAGGATCTGGTGCAGCTCCTCAACTCCCTGGCGAGCGCCTCGCAGCGGGCGGAGAACGAGATCGCCCAGCTCGAGCAGACGCGCAGCTCGCTACGCAGCGACACCGACAGCCGTCAGGCGGCGCTTGCGCAGGCTCGTGAGCGGGCGACCGTCCTCGGCATCCTGGCCGGCACCCTCCCCGCGGTCGGCAAGGGCATCGTCGTCCGGGTCCAGGATCCGGAGGGCAAGGTAGGCATCGACCAGCTGCTCAACGGCATACAGGAACTGCGCGACTCCGGGGCGGAGGCCTTCGAGATCAACGACACTGTTCGTGTCATCGCCCAGACCAGCTTCGAGGACGGCGAGGACGGCATCATCGCCGACGGCACCCAGCTCGCCCCGCCCTACACGATCGAGGTCATCGGTGACCCGCACACCCTCGAGCGAGCCCTGAACATCTACGGCGGATTCGTCGAGGACATCGAGGGCCCGACCATCGGCGGCAGGGTCATCATCGAGCAGAGCGAGAACGTGGAGGTCGCCTCACTCGCCCAGGCGCGCGAGCCGGAGTACGCCGAACCGGTCGATTCGCAGTAGCCTGCCCACGTCCGCAACGAAACGGACGTGCCCCGACAGCGACGAGGAGTGCCGTGTACCCCGACGACCTCAAGTACAGCAGCGAGCACGAGTGGGTGCGCAGCCCCGGTGAGTCAGACGGCTCGGTTCGGGTGGGCATCACGCACTACGCGCAGGATGCGCTCGGCGACATCGTCTACGTATCGCTTCCCGAGGTGGGGACCGAGGTCTCCGCCGGTGACACCGTGGGGGAGCTGGAGTCGACCAAGTCGGTCAGCGACGTCTACGCCCCCGTCAGCGGCAAGGTCGTCGCCCGCAACGAGGCCCTCGACGCATCCCCTGAGCTGGTCAACTCCGACCCGTACGGCGAGGGCTGGCTGTTCGAGGTGACGGGCGCGGACGCCGATGAGGTCGCAGCTCTGATGGACGCCTCGACCTACCGGACGACGCTCGAGTCCTGACCTGCGGAGAGTCGCCGGGTTTCGTGCTTGATCCATCGAGTCTGGCTGATAGGTTCGGGTAACCATCAACCTCGACTAGCTGTTGAGGGTTGATGTCAACTGCCGACGGGAGGCTGAACAATGCCGTTCTGCACCGAGTGCGGACACCGGAACCCTGACGACGCACGATTCTGTTCGCAGTGCGGGAAGCGTCTCGAACAGGGGGCGACCGCCGTGGAGCCGCGGGGTGACGAGACGCCGGGGGAGACCACTGCGACGATCACGTTCGGTGCTCCTGCCAAGCCCGAGGGCGCCGAGGAGCGCTCGGCCCTGAACGAGGCCGACGCCGCAGCGGTCGACGCACTCCCTGCGGGCAGCGCCCTGCTGGTCGTCCAGAGGGGCCCGAGCGCCGGCAGCCGGTTCCTCCTCGACACGGACCTTGTAGGTGCCGGGCGCCACCCAGAGAGCGAGATCTTCCTCGACGACGTGACTGTCTCCCGTCGCCATGCGGAGTTCCGCCGTGGCCCGTCCGGGTACCGCGTCGCCGACGTCGGCAGCCTCAACGGCACCTACGTCAACCGCGACCGCATCGACGAGGTCGAGCTCCAGAACGGCGATGAGGTCCAGATCGGCAAGTACCGCTTGGTGTACTTCGCCAGCCACGCAGGAGCGGGCAAGCCGCAGTGAGGCAGGCGGCGTCGTCCCGGTCCCGGATGAGCATCGGGGAGGTGCTTTCCCTCCTGCGGACCGACTTCCCCGAGATCAGCATCTCGAAGATCCGGTTCCTCGAGGCCGAGGGGCTGATCGAGCCTGAGCGGACGCCCTCGGGTTACCGGAAGTTCTCCCATCGCGACGTGGAGAGGTTGCGCTACGTCCTCACCAGCCAGCGCGAGCACTACCTCCCGTTGAAGGTGATCAAGGAGCATCTCGACGCGATCGACCGCGGGCTCGAGCCGCCCTCCGTCGAGGGTCGCGGCCCCCAGGTCCCCAGGGTGGTGCTCGCCGGTGACGGCCATCCCTCAGCCGAGACCTTCACCCCCGACGCGTCCGAGCTGCGACTGTCGCGCGCGGAGGTCCTGTCCGGCGCGGAGATCGACGACGCCTTCCTCGACCAGCTCGAGACGTTCGGGCTCGTGAAGCCGCGTCCCGGTACCAACCACTACGACGGCGAGGCACTGGTCATCGCCAAGACCGCGGGCGAGCTGGCGGCGTTCGGTCTCGAGCCCCGCCATCTCCGTGCGTTCAAGACCGCGGCCGACCGCGAGGTAGGGCTCGTCGAGCAGGTCGTCTCCCCGATGCGACGGGGCCGCGACACCGGCGCGCAGGCTCGCGCCGAGGACACCATCGCGCAGATGGCGGCGCTCTCTGTGCGGCTGCACGCGACCCTCGTCAAGAGCGGTCTGCGCTCCTTCCGCTGACCTCGCCGTAGCCCCTTTCAGGACTTGTTCCCGGGAGTAGTGTGGTGGTGTGCGCGAAGTCGACGTGATCGGTGTCCGGGTCGAGATGCCCTCGAACCAGCCCATCGTCCTGCTCCGGGAGGTGTCGGGGGACCGCTACCTCCCCATCTGGATAGGCGCCGTCGAGGCCACCGCCATCGCGTTCGCGCAGCAGGGAGTCGTGCCGCCGCGTCCCCTGACCCATGACCTGATGAAGGACCTCATCACCGCCACGGGCAACGACCTCACCGAGGTGCGCATCACCGAGATGCGCGACGGCGTCTTCTACGCGGTGCTCGTCCTCTCCTCCGGGGTCGAGGTCAGCGCGCGCCCCTCGGACTCCATCGCCCTCGCGCTGCGCACCGGCACGAAGATCGTCTGCGACGAGGACGTGCTTGCCGAGGCCGGCCTCGCCGTACCCGAGGAGCAGGAGGACGAGGTCGAGAAGTTCCGCGAGTTCCTGGACCACGTCTCACCGGAGGACTTCGAGAGCCACTGAGGCCGCCGCACGAACTCTGAACCTCAACCTCTACTTGAGAGTTTGCGACACGCCGGGGGAGCCTGCCCGTTGTCGTTGACCCCACCCTGGTCGAGCCCTACCGTGAGAAGTGTCTTCGTTGTAACTCCACCGTTGTGCTCCACCCCTGGGCACGCCGGCTTCCCTCGGAGTTGCAGGTGATGCGGAGCGGACGACGGAGGTTCACGTGACGAGGAACGGCGACGAGGCAGCCAAGACCGCCGACCAGCTCGCTGCCCAGGAGGCTGCGGCGGCTGCCGGGGCGCAGGGTCTGCTGTTCGACGACGACGTCTCGCCGCTGCCGCACGACGCCGGCTACCGCGGCCCCACGGCCTGCAACGCGGCCGGGATCACCTACCGGCAGCTCGACTACTGGGCCCGCACCGGGCTCGTCGAGCCGACCGTGCGAGGTGCCTCCGGCTCGGGGACGCAGCGCCTGTACTCGTTCCGGGACATCCTTCTCCTCAAGGTCATCAAGCGGCTTCTGGACGCGGGCATCTCCCTCCAGCAGATCCGCACCGCAGTCCACCACCTCCGCGCCCGCGGCACCGACGACCTCACGCGCGTCACACTGATGAGCGACGGCGCCAGCGTCTACGAGTGCACCAGCAACGACGAGGTCATCGACCTGCTCCAGGGCGGACAAGGCGTGTTCGGCATTGCGATCGGCGGTGTGTGGCGCGAGATCGAGGGTTCGCTCGCCGAGCTCCCCAGTGAACGGGCTGTCAGCGCCGACGAGGGTGGCTCCGACGAGCTCGCGGCCCGCCGACGTGCACGCGAGGTCGGCTGACCACCCCCGACTCTCGACGAACCCGGTGTCCTGTGCTCGACAGGTCACCGGGTTCGTCGTCTGTGCTGGTAGCGTGAACGTGCTGACGAACCCGCGCGGGAGAGTCTCCGTCGTCCCGGCCCGAGGTCGGGACGCTGCGGAGCGCCGAAGGGGCAAACCTCCCCGGAACCTCTCAGGCGCCAGGACCGTGCGGACGAGGCGACTCTGGAGGGTCCGCGGGCCCGACAGAGGGGGAGGCGACCCTGTCACGCCGTCACCGGGAGCCTCTGTGTCCGACCAGCCAACGTTGTCCCAGCTCGACGCACTCACCCCCTTCGCGGAGCGCCACATCGGACCCCGCGAGGACGAGCAGACCAGCATGCTCGAGGCGCTCGGCTTCACCACACTCGACGCCCTGATGGACGCCGCCGTCCCCGGTGGCATCCGCACCCTCGCCAGCCTCGACCTGCCGCCGGCTGCCGGGGAGAAGGAGGCGGCTCGGCTCGCCCACGAGGTCGCGACCCGCAACAACCCGCTCGAGGCGATGATCGGCCTCGGCTACCACGGCACGCTCACCCCCGCCGTCGTACGCCGCAACGTGCTCGAGGACCCGAGCTGGTACACCGCGTACACCCCCTACCAGCCGGAGATCTCCCAAGGCCGCCTCGAGGCGCTGCTGAACTTCCAGACCATGGTCGGTGACCTCACCGGCCTACCCACCGCCAACGCCTCGTTGCTCGACGAGGGCACGGCCGCGGCCGAGGCGATGACGCTGGTGCGCCGGGCGCAGCGCAGTGCCTCGGGCAGGTTCGTCATCGACTCCGACGCGCTGCCCCAGACGATCGAGGTCGTGCGCACCCGTGCAGCAGCGATGGGGATCGAGGTCGAGGTGGCAGACCTGACCGAGGGTCTGCCGGCGGGGGAGGTGAGCGGCGTCCTCCTGCAGTATCCCGGAGCGAGCGGTCGGATCCTCGATCCGCTGCCGGTCATCGACGAGGTGCACGAGCGGGGAGGCATGGCCGTGGTGGCCGCCGACCTGCTGGCCCTGACGCTGCTGGAGTCTCCGGGGTCGATGGGGGCCGATGTGGTGGTGGGCTCCACTCAGCGCTTCGGGGTGCCTCTGTTCTACGGAGGTCCGCACGCGGGCTACATGTCGGTGCGTTCGGGTATCGAGCGTCACCTCCCCGGTCGCCTTGTCGGGGTGTCCGTCGACGCCGAGGGCCGCCCGGCGTACCGTCTCGCCCTCCAGACCCGCGAGCAACACATCCGCCGGGACAAGGCGACCTCGAACATCTGCACCGCCCAGGTGCTCCTCGCCGTGGTCGCCTCGATGTACGCCGTCTACCACGGCGCAGAAGGCCTGCGCTCGATTGCGCGGCGCACCCACCGGTACGCAGCGGTCCTTGCCGAGGCCCTCACCGAGCACGGCGCGCGGCATGTGCATGACAAGTTCTTCGACACCCTTCTCGTGCCGGCTCCGGGGAGGGCGGAAGCGGTCGTGGCAGCAGCGCGCGAGGCCGGTGTCCACCTCCGTCTCGTGGACGCCGACCACGTGGGGATCTCGACGTCGGAGACCACGGAGCGTGGACACATCGAGGCCGTGCTGGCTGCGTTCGGCGCTGGTGAGGTGGACCTCGACGCTGTGGACGCGCGCGCCGGGGACGCTCTCCCCGAGGGCCTGATGAGAACTTCGGCGTTCCTCACCCACGAGGTGTTCAGCACCCATCGCTCGGAGACGTCCATGCTGCGCTACCTCCGGCGGCTCTCGGCCCGTGACTACGCACTCGACCGGGGGATGATCCCCCTCGGGTCGTGCACGATGAAGCTCAACGCGACCACGGAGATGGAGCCGATCAGCCTGCCCGGCTTCGCCGATCTCCACCCGTTCGCCCCGCCCGAGGACGCCGTCGGGTACCGGCAGATGATCGAGGAGCTCGAGGGTTGGCTCGCCGAGGTCACCGGCTACGACCGGGTCTCGATCCAGCCGAACGCCGGCTCCCAGGGCGAGCTCGCGGGACTGCTCGCCATCCGGGCGTACCACCTCGCGCAGGGCCAGCCGGACCGCAACGTGTGCCTGATCCCGTCCTCGGCACACGGCACCAACGCCGCGTCGGCCGTGATGGCGGGGATGCGCGTGGTCGTGGTGAAGGCAGCCGATGACGGCTCGGTCGACCTCGCGGACCTCGCCGCCCAGTGCGAGAAGCACCGAGACGACCTGGCCGCGATCATGGTCACCTACCCCTCCACCCACGGCGCCTTCGAGGACGGCATCACCGAGCTGTGCCGGACGGTGCACGAGCACGGCGGCCAGGTGTACGTCGACGGGGCCAACCTGAACGCGCTTCTCGGCTTCGCCAAGCCGGGGGAGTTCGGGGGTGATGTCTCGCACCTCAACCTGCACAAGACGTTCTGCATCCCGCATGGTGGCGGCGGACCGGGCGTGGGGCCGGTCGCCGTGCGTGAGCACCTCGCGCCGTACCTTCCGAGCCATCCGATGCATCCTGAGGAGGGCCGACGCGAGGGGATCGGGCCGATCAGCGCCGCCCCCTACGGCTCTGCCGGGATCCTGCCGATCTCGTGGACCTACGTCCGGATGATGGGCGCCGAGGGGCTCACCCGGGCCACCGCCGTCGCGGTGCTGTCCGCGAACTACGTCGCCCACCGGCTGCGCGAGCACTTTCCCGTGCTCTACAAGGGGCACAACGACCTGGTCGCGCACGAGTGCATCCTCGACCTCCGACCGATGGCCAGGGCCACCGGCGTGACCGTCGACGACGTGGCCAAACGCCTCATCGACTACGGCTTCCACGCGCCGACGATGAGCTTCCCGGTGGCCGGCACGCTCATGGTGGAGCCCACCGAGAGCGAGGACCTCGCCGAGCTCGACCGGTTCTGCGACGCCATGGTCGCGATCAAGGCAGAAGCGGAGCGGCTGGCCGCGGGGGAGTGGAGCGTCGAGGAGTCGCCGCTGCGGGGCGCCCCGCACACTGCAGCCGCACTGGCCGGGGAGTGGGAGCGACGCTACAGCCGCGAGGAGGCCGTCTTCCCCGCCGGCCCCGACCCGGACAAGTACTGGCCGCCGGTGGCTCGTATCGACCAGGCCTACGGCGACCGCAACCTGGTGTGCACGTGCCCGTCCCCGGAGGCGTTCGCCACCCGATGAGCCCCGTCACCGACCTCACGGCTCGTCGTCTCCAGGCACTGGTAGCGGCCGAGCAGTCCTCGGCGCGGATGCCCTCTCTCGTCGCGGGCGTCGTCCGCGACCGCGCGCTCGTGTGGGCCGGGAGCCACGGCGGCCATACCGGCTCCGAGCCCCCGTCGACCGACATGCAGTACCGCATCGGCTCGATCACCAAGACCATGACCGCGGTGCTCGTCATGCAGCTGCGCGACGAGGGAAGGCTCGACCTCGGCGACCGCCTCGAGCAGCACCTGCCCGATGTCGGCTACGGGGACCGCACGATCCGGCACCTCCTCGCACACGCATCGGGCATGCAGTCCGAGCCGCCCGGGCCCTGGTGGGAGCGCAGCCCGGGCGTGGCCTACCCCGAGCTCGCCGGTGCCGTGGACGACGCCGACGCCCCCTTCCCTGCCGGGGCAACCCATCACTACAGCAACCTCGCCTACGGCCTGCTCGGGGAGATGGTCGCGCGGATCCGGGGCCGGAGCTGGTGGGACCAGGTGGCGCAGCGGATCCTGCACCCGCTCAGGATGCAGCGCACGACGTACCTCGCGGAGCCACCCGCCGCCGTCGGATTCAGCGTGCACCACTTCGCCGGGACCCTCACCGAGGAGCCCGCCCAGGACACCCGGGCGATGGCGCCGGCGGGGCAGCTGTGGAGCACGGTGAACGACCTCGCGGCGTACGTCAGGTTCCTCCTCGAGGGCCACGACGACGTCCTCGCGTCGAGCACGGTCACCGAGATGTGCACCCCGCAGTCGGGGTCGGTCGCGGGTGGGTTGAGCGGCGGCTACGGGCTGGGCCTGCGCCTGGTCGCGGGGGGCTCGGGGGTGCTCGTGGGCCACACCGGTTCGATGCCGGGCTTCCTCGCCGGGCTCTTCGTGGACCGGGTACGCCGGAGCGGCGCGGTCTGCCTGGGCAACGGCACGGCCGGCCTCCGCTGCGAGGGACTGCCGATGGACCTGCTGGGAGAGCTCGAACGTTTCGAGCCGACCGTCCTCCCTGCCTGGACACCGGCCCCTGCCGTGCCGAACGCCGTCGAAGAGGTCCTCGGCGTCTGGCACTGGGGCAACACCGCCTACGCGTTTTCCTACGACGGTGCGGAGATCGTCGGCACGTCCCTCGGCTCGGGAGCGACGCTCCACCGGTTCCGGCCCCGTGAGGACGGCACGTTCGTCGGGTCCTCGGGCTACCACCACGGGGAGACGTTGCGGGTCGTGCGGAACGAGGATGGCTCGGTGAGCCACCTGACCTGCGCGACCTTCGTATACACGCGCTCGCCCTACGATCCGGCGGCCCCGATCCCCGGCGGGCCCCCTGATCGTTGACCAAGCCTGAGTGGTCCGTTGGGGTCATGCCGCCCTGCCCAGCCTCGGCGTAGTGTTCCTCGGGCGGGGGGCCCGAGGACTACGCGGGGAGCTGATCGCCGTGATGTGGATCACGCCGCAGGACGAGCAGTACGACGAGCAGCGCGCGCTGTTCAACGCGATGATCGACAAGCGGCCGCGCCTGATCGCTGCCTGCGCGACGCCGGCAGACGTCAGTACGGCGCTCGAGCGGGCCCGCTCCGACGACCTGGAGGTTGCGGTACGAGCTGGAGGACACTCGGTCGCGGGCATGTCGACGAACGACGACGGACTGGTGATCGACGTCCGGCCGATGAAGTCGATCGAGGTCGATCCACGGTCCCGGCGCGTCCGCGTGGGCGCGGGGGTCACGTGGGGCGAGCTCGACCGTGCGACCCAGGAACACGGTCTCGCCACCACGGGGGGCCGGGTCTCCTCGACCGGCGTCGCCGGCTTCACCCTCGGGGGAGGATCCGGATGGCTGGAGAGGAAGTACGGACTCGCCTGCGACAACCTGCTGGCGGTGGAGCTGGTCACCGCCGACGGCCGCGAGGTGCGGGCCGACGCCACCCAGCACCAGGAGCTCTTCTGGGCCCTTCACGGCGGCGGTGGAAACTTCGGGGTCGCCACCGTGTTCGAGCTCGCGCTGCACCCGGTGGGCCCTGAGGTCGCGGCGGGTCTGACGGCGTGGCGGGCCGATGCGGCCGAGGACGTCGCGCACGCCTTCCGGGAGTGGACGCAGGACGCGCCCGACGAGCTGAGCGCGTGGTTCATGCTGCTCACGGCACCGGACGAGGACCCCTTCCCCGAAGAGCTGCGCGGGGAGAAGATCGCGCTGGTGGCGGCCATGTGGTGCGGCGACGTCGGAGAAGGCATGGAGGCGTTCGCCCCGATCAGGGCGGTGGAGCCGGACCTGGACCTGCTGGGTCCGATGCAGTACTGCGACCTCCAGTCCGTCCTCGACGACGTGCCTGGCAACCGCCACTACTGGAGCGCCGACTACCACCCCAACCTTCCGGACGAGGCACTGGCGGTGTTCCTGCGGTCCGGGGCGACAGCCCCGTCCCCGTTGACCCAGCAGATCGTGCTGCCCTGGGGAGGAGCGGTCGCCCGCGTCCCCGAGGGGGACACCCCCATGACCCAACGCGACGCTGCATGGGTGTCGCACCCGTTCGCGGTGTGGGAGGACCCCCGCGACGACGCGGCCAACATCGAGTGGGTGCGCAGCTTCCGCCGCGAGATCGCGCCCTACACGACCGGAGGGGTCTACCTGAACTTCATCGGCGACGAAGGCGAGTCCCGGATCCGGGATGCCTACGGAGCCGAGAAGTATCAGCGTCTCGCGCGGGTCAAGGCGGATTACGACCCGGAGAACGTGTTCCGGGGCAACCAGAACATCCACCCGGCGAGCTCGGTCAGTTCGCCTGGCTGACGCTGGACATGTTGAAGTCCAGCACGCGCAGGGCGGGCATGGCCGTCCTGGAGAAGTAGTCGCCCCATTCACGGCTGAACGCCGGGACGGTCGCCGAGGCCCGAGAGAACCGGTCGAGCAGACCTACCGGACTCTCGTTGAACCGGAAGTTGTTGACCGCCCCGGTAACCTCGCCGTCCTCGACGAGGTAGACACCGTCACGGGTCAGTCCGGTCAACAGGAGGGTCTGCGGGTCGACCACCCGGATGTACCACAAGCAGGTCAGCAGCAACCCCCGCTCGGTGCCGCGGACCAGGTCGTCGAGGGATCCCTGCCCGCCGTCGACCTCGAGCGCGAGATTGTCGATGGCAGGCGTGACCGGATGCCCGGTCATCGCCGCGGAGTGTCGTGTCTGCAGGAGGGCCTCGAGCCTGCCGTCCCTGATCCAGTCGGTGCGTGAGAGCGGCAGGCCGTTGTCGAAGACGCTGCTGACGTTGTCCGACGACGAGGCCATCACGAAGGGCGCAGCCTCGAGCCCCTCGTGCGCCGGATCGGAGAACAGGTTCACCGGATGCCGGGAGAGCCGGTCCCCGATGCGCGTCCCGCCGCCAGGGCGCGAGAACACCGACTGTCCCTCGTGCGCCTCCCGCGCCGAAGCGCTCCAGTAGGCGTAGATCATCAGGTCCGAGACGGCAGTGGGAGGCAGGAGAGTGTCGTAGCGTCCCGCGGGAAGGTCGACTTTTCGCTCGGCCCAGGTCAGCCGCCGTGCGAGCTCCTCGTCGAGGGAGAGGGCGTCCACCTCGGCGAAGTCACGTGTGGCCCCGCCCACCCAGGCGCTGCTCGAGAGGTCAGCGGGCTTGCCGGTACAGCCGTAGTGGCCGGTCGGCTGGACATGACGAAGCCGCAGGCCCGTGCTGGAGCCGAGGTAGGTCGTGGCCACCTCGTGGTCGACGAAGCCGTAGAGGATCCGGTCCTCGGCCGTGGCCTTCAGGAACGCCTCTCCCAGCGCAGGGGCGAAGCCGGCGTACACCTCGATCGACGTGCGCACCGGCGCATCGAACCAGTCGTCTGCCACCTGCCCGGCGACGAGCTCTCCGGCGTCCTCGGCCGGCGTGCTCTCCCGCGCCGCGGCGTCGGCGGACGCAACCAGCGCCGCCACCTGCTCGACGGAGGACGCGCTGCCGGTGACGGAGCCGGCGGCCACGCCCTGGCCGGCGCCGACGAAGGACACGACGGTGAGGGAGACGTGGTGCATCACGCCGTTGGTCGTCAGGGTGTTGTTGGCCCAGCGCAGGTTGGCGCTGGTCGTGTCGTTGAGGATGACGACGCAGCGCTCGGCACGCGAGGCCTCGAGTGCTCGTTCGACGAGGTCCTGGGGAGTCTGGGCGGTCATGGGGCTCCTCAGCTCTGGTTGTCGGCTTCGGCGGCGGTGTTCAGGACGCGCACCTCCCGAAAGAGCGCGGTAGGGCAGCCGTGTGACACCGAGGCGACCTGTCCAGGCTGGGCCTTGCCGCAGTTGAAGGCGCCGCCGAGCTCCCACGTCTGAGGGCCGCCGACGGCCTCCATGGATCTCCAGAAGTCGGTCGTGGTGGCCTGGTAGGCGACCTCGCGGAGCTGGCCGGCCAGCTGGCCGTTCTCGATCTTGTAGAACCGTTGACCGGTGAACTGGAAGTTGTAGCGCTGCATGTCGATGCTCCAGGAGTTGTCCCCGACGACGCAGATGCCGCTCTCCACCTGGGAGATCAGGCCGTCGGTGTCCGGGCCGTCCTCGGCGGGCTGGAGCGAGACGTTGGCCATCCGCTGGATCGGGATGTGACCCGGTGAGTCTGCGTAGGCACAGCCGTTGGAGCGGTCCATGCCCATCAGGTGGGCGGTCGGCCGGTCGAGCTGGTAGCCGACCAGCACACCGTCCCTGATGATGTCCCACGCCTGGGTCTGCACGCCCTCGTCGTCGTAACCGATCGTGGCCAGACCGTGCTCGACAGTGCGGTCGCCGGTGACGTGCATGACCGGTGAGCCGTACTCCAGCGTCCCGAGCAGGTCGGGCGTGGCGAACGAGGTGCCGGCGTAGTTGGCCTCGTAGCCGAGAGCCCGGTCGAGCTCCGTGGCATGGCCGATCGACTCGTGGATAGTGAGCCACAGGTTGGACGGGTGGATGACGAGGTCGTAGGAGCCCGGCTCGACCGGGGGCGCTGCCAGCTTCTCCGCCAGGAGCTCGGGCAGCTCGGCGAGCTCCGCGGTCCAGTCGTGAACCTGGCCGCTGAGGTACTCCCACCCGCGCCCGGCGGGCGGGGCGATCGTCCGCATCGAGTCGAACCGGCCCGACCGCTCGTCGGAGCCGTGCACCTGGAGCTCGGGCTCGACCCGGACCCGCTGCTGGGTCGTGGTGGTGCCGGACAGGTCGGCGTAGAACTTGTTCTCGTGGACCTGGCGAAGCAACCCGCTCGAGTGTGCGACGGACGGTGCGGCGAGGAGGTCGCGCGACCAGCCTGCCAGCAGGGCGACCTTCTCGGCCAAGGGGACGCCGAAGGGGTCGACCTCGTAGCTGGAGACCCACTCGACGTCGGAGTGCACCGGCTCGGGGGCGAGGGCTACGGGGCGCGTGGTCATGGCCGCGGTCACCTGAGCGGTTCGCACGGCTGTCTCGGCGACCTGGACCGCCGACTCCGGGGTGAGGACGACCCCGGAGGCGAAACCCCAGGCGCCGTTGAGGATCACCCGTACCGCGAAGCCGAGGTCCTCGGTGTCCCCGGCGCCCTGGAGGTGGCCGTCGCGCACCCGGATGTCCTGGTAGCGCACGCGCTCGAACCTGAAGTCGGCGTGGGAGACGCGGAGGTCTCTGGCACGCGACAGGGCCGCGTCAGCGAGGCGCCGGTACGGCAGAGCCGTGAACGACTGGTCGATGGGGTGGGGCACCGATGCTCCTGTGGTCGTGGTCGAGAGGTTACTGCGATGCCGTCGGCATTCTGCGGCGGGATACCCGGTTAGCGGGCCACCCATGTCGTGGGGACTTCAGGTCGCACCATCGGCCTCCTGGGCTTCGCGGAGGCCCTCCGAGGCGGGCATCCAGTCCGCCGGCATGACGTCATAGCCGGCGTGGCGGGCGGCGTCGAGCACGAGGGGGTCGTCGTCGACCAGGACTGCGACCTTGCGCTCGGTGGCGAGCCGGTCGAGCAGCTCGACCTTCACCGTCCGCGCCGGTCGCCGGTCGCCGTGCGCGCGGAGCACCACCGGGCCGCTCGGGAGGCCGTGCCGCTCCAGCCACGTCTGCGTGTCCTCCCGGCAGCGCTCGGGCCGGCCGGAGATGTAGACGATGTCGAACGCCTCCGCCAGCCGGGTCACCGCCTCGTGGCCCTGGGGGAGCAGGGGGTCCTGCGGTGCGGCAGCGAAGAACGCGTCCCAGTCCTTCGGAGGTTCCTTCACGTGGTGCAGGCGGTGCCTCACGTCAGCGAGCACGCCGTCGATGTCCACCGCCGCGAGCAGACGCCGGGAGCCCGACACTTCAGCCCACAGCCGTGCGCACGCGAACGGTCGACCCGTCGCGGTGCTTGTCGACGTGCAGCTGCGTGGGGATGCGGTTGCGCATCTCACTGACGTGGCTGACCACGCCCACGGCGCGGCCACCGGCACGAAGGTCGTCGAGACGGTCCATCACGTCGTCGAGCGTATCCGCGTCGAGGGTGCCGAAGCCCTCGTCGACGAACAACGTCTCGATCTCGGTGCCCCCCGCCTCGTACGTCACCACGTCAGCCAGCCCGAGCGCCAGCGCCAGGGACACTACGAACGTCTCACCGCCCGAGAGAGTGGTGGGCTCGCGGACGTCGCCGGTCCACTGGTCGACCACCTCGAGCCCCAGGCCCGCTTGCGACCCCTTGCGGGCCGCCCGCCCCGTCCGCTGGAGGAGGTAGCGCTGGTCACGCATGTGGGCGAGGCGCTCGTTGGCGGCGGCGACCACCTGGTCGAGACGGGTAGCCAGGACATAGGCCGACAGACGCATCTGGAGCTGGTTGTCGCCGCCCATGCCGCGGACGAGCTTCGACATCGCTTCGGCCCGACGAAACTCCTCCCGCACCGGAGCCCACGCGGCGAACGCCTCCTCGAGGCGTCCTCGCAGCCGGCCCAGGGCCTCCACGACCTCCTCCCGCTGGTGCCGGGCCTTCGCAGCAGCCGCCTCCAGCTCTTCGGACTCGGCCATCGCGGCAGCCTGTGCGGCGAGGTCAGGCGCCCCCTCCGTCTCGAGGGCACGCACCTCCTCGTCGTCGAGCACCGCCCGCGCCCGGGCCGCGGCCTGGTCCCTTGCTTCGAGACGGGTCTGGAGATCGTGGCGCTCCTGCTCGTCGAGCACGGCAGCCCTGAGCGAACCCTCGTCCACGAAGCCGTGCTGGATTGCCGAGGCCCGGGCCTGGGACTCGAGCTCCTCGGCGCGGCCGAGGGCCGCATCGTGTTCGCAGAGTGCATCCCGCGCCGCGCTCAGCACCATCGCGAGCCGGTCGAGACGGGCGCCCTCCTCGGCCAGGGTCACGAGGGTGCCGTCGGGGTCCTCGCTCCTGCCGAGGGCGTCGGCGATCTCGGACGTGAGGGCCCGGATGGCACGGCGGTGAGCGGTCGCGGACTGCGTGGCCGTGGCGACCCGCGTGGCGAGCTGGTGGACGGTGCCCGTGAGCTGCTCCTGCTCACGGGCGAGCTCGGCGACCGTCTCCTCTTCGGCGACGAGTGCGGCTCGTGCGTTTCGGGCATCCCGCAGGGCGGCGGCCAGCTCGTCCACACGAGCCTGCGCGTCGGTCGTGCTCAGGTGCCCAGCGGCAGCACGCAGCCCCTTCAGCCGCTCCTCGGCGCGGAGCAGCTCGCCGGTGGCGTGGGTGTATGCGACGTGCCGGGCCTCATGAGCGGCCTGGGCATCGGCCTGCTCCGCCTCCGTCACTGCGTCGTCGGAGGGCCGAGCCGGGTGCGGGTGCTCGACGCTGCCGCAGACCTGACAGGCCCGGTCCTGCTCGAGCTGGCCCGCCAGCTCTGCCGCGATGCCCGCCAGGCGCCGCGCAGTGAGCTCCTGGACGTGGTCGCGGGCGTCGGCGGCCCGGTCGCGAGCCTCGCGCTCGACGTCGCGGAGACCGGCGAGGCTCTCTGCGCAGCGCTCAGCGTCTCGGGCCGCGTCTCGGCATCGTCGCGCGTGCTCCAGCTCGACCGCCAGAGCGTCGGCCCGCCCGGCCTCCTCGGCCAGGGACGATGCTCTCTCGCGGGCGGTCCTCAGCTCGGCGGGCAGCATCTCGAGACGAGCCGTCGCCGACGCGTGTGACCTGGTGGCTGACTCCAGAGCAGCCTCGACGGCGGCGAGCTCACGACGTGCGGAGGTGAGCTCAGCCTCGCGTGGCAGCAGCGCCTCGAGGCGGCTGGACCTCGCCCTCACCCGCTGCTCGAGGTCGGTCAGGGCCTCGGCGGTGACGGGGGAAGGGAGTGCCAGGTCGAGGAGAACGAGCTGTTGAAGCTGCTCGTGGGCCTCGTCCCAGGTCATGGTGGCTCGCCTGCGGTCGGCTGTCGCTGTGTCGAGCATGCGGAGGAGCGGCAGGCACCGCGCCGCCCGTTCGTCGGCAGCGATCCGTTGCCGAGCCTGCTCCGCGGCCTCGCTGTCGCGCTCGAGGGCGGTCAGGGTCGCTCGTGCCTGGCGACGCCGGTCGAGGACACCGCTGATGCGCAGCGCCTCCTGGTGCTGCGCACGCGCCGCGGCAGCCGCGGCCGCAGCGGACCCGTGCTGGTCGCGGGCCGAGACGAACGCCGAGGTCGCAGCGTCGACGAGACCGGCCACCCAGCCGGTGGCGTGCTCCTGGGCCTCGGGGGAGGCGAGGGCCTCCCCGGAGAGCTCCGCGGGGCACTCGGTCCCGGAGCGGTCGGCGACGGTGTCGAGGACACGCACGACCGCCGACTGCTCGTCGGCGGAGCGCTGCGCGAGCGAGCGGCTGTGGTCGTGGACCCAATCCTCGATACGGGTGAACCGGTCGGTGCGGAAGAGGTGCTGGAGAACCTCGTGGCGCTCCTGGGACGAGGCGCGGAGAAACCTCTGGAAGTCACCCTGCGGCAGCATCGCGACCTGCACGAACTGGGTCGACTGCATGCCCACCAGGTCCCCGATGAAGTGTCCGACCTCCTGGGCCCGGGAGCTCAGGAGGTGCTCCGCCCCACCGGTGCGTTCGATCAGGGTGGCCCGTGCGTTCTCCGTGGTCACGCCGGTGCCGCGACGTTTCGGGCGGGTCCACTCCGGGGATCTACGGACGACGAAACGACGACCCCGGACGCTGAAGTCGAGCTCGATCTCGGGCCGGGCGTCGTCCGGCGCGTGCTGGGACTTCAGCGCCTTGACCCCGCGAACTCCGGGGACCGAGCCGTAGAGGGCGAAGCAGATGGCGTCGAGGATCGTGGTCTTCCCGGCACCGGTGGGGCCCGTGAGCAGGAACAGGCCGGCGTCGCAGAGCTCGTCGAAGTCGACCTCCTCGACGCCCGGGAAGGGTCCGAACGCCGTGACGCGCAGGTGGTGCAGCCGCATCAGCCGGCCTCCTCGGCCCGACCGGGACGGTCGGCGTCCTCGTCGATGCGGCACGAGTCGCAGGCGAGCCGGAGCAGCAAGGCCTCCTCCGTGGTCGCCTCCAGGGAGCGGACCTCTGCGACGAACCCGAGTGCGACGTCGAAGTCACTGCGTCCGTCGACTCGGGGCATCACCGGACCTCTGTCGCGGACGGCGCCCTCGGGCTCGAAGCCGAGGAGCAGCACGTGGGGGTACCGCGCCCGCAACCGCTCCATGGCATGTGTCGGCCGCTGCGGGTCGGTGAGTGTCACCTGCAGCCAGGCGTCCTCGAGGTCGGCGTGCCGAGGCTCCTGGAGCAGGTCGTCGATGCGACCTCGGAGCGTGCCGAGCCGTCGCGGCACTGGGGCCGGCACGAAGTCCGTGTGCTCCACGCCGTCGCGCCCGAGCTCGACGAGCCAGGAGCCCTTGGTGTGGCCCGCCTCCGAGAATGAGTAGGCCAGTGGCGAGCCGCTGTAGCGAATGGTCTCGGAGAGGACCTGTCGACCGTGCAGGTGGCCCAGGGCTGCGTAGTCCACGCGGCTGAACAGGCTCGTCCTTGCGATCTGCAGCCCGCCCACGGAGATGTCTCGCTCGCTGTCGCTGGCCATCCCCGGGGCGGCCTCGGGCGAGCCGGCCACGAAGGCATGCGCCATCACCACCGACCGGGTGCCCGAACGCGCGTCGAGGTCGGCGTGGACCCGGGCCATCGCCTCGGTCAGGGCCGCCTCGTGGGTGCGAGCGGTCAGCCCCCAGGGACCGCGGACCGCGTCGGGCTCGAGGTAGGGGAGACCGTGCACCGCGACCGGGCCGTGGGCGTCCTCGAGCAGGACCGGGGTCCCGACGTCCTGCCAGCGGGTGCGGAGGTAGATACCTGCCGCGTCGGCGAGGCGGGAGTTGAAGCCGAGGCGGACCTGGGAGTCGTGGTTGCCGCTGGTCACCACGACCTTCGCCCGGGAGGCCGCGAGCCGGGCGAAGGTCTCGTCGGCGAGCTCGACCGCGTCCACCGGCGGGAGCGCCCGGTCGTAGATGTCTCCGGCCACGACCACGAGGTCGACCTCCTCGGCCGCGATGGTCTCGAGCAGGTGGTCCGCGAAGGATGCCTGGGCCCCCAGGAGACCCTCGCGGTGGAAGGAACGCCCCAGGTGCCAGTCGGAGGTGTGGAGGATGCGCACACCGGAACGCTAGGCGGGGGCACCGACAATTCCGTCGATCACACGCCGATCCGGTCGTGCTCGGTGTAGACGACGAACCGGTCCTCGCGGACGAACCCGACCGTGCAGAGCCCGGCGGACTCGGCGAGCTGTACCGCGAGGCTGGAGGGAGCGCCCACCGCAGCGATGACTCCGACCCCCGCCGTCACCGCCTTCTGGGCGAGCTCGAAGCCGATCCGCCCGCTCACGCAGAGGACAGGAAGGTCCGTGGGAAGGCCTGCGAGCACGCGGCTACCCACCACTTTGTCGACGGCGTTGTGCCTGCCGACGTCCTCGCGGACCACCACAGGGGTGCCGTCGGCGTCGAAGAGTGCAGAAGCGTGGAGTCCGCCCGTCGTGCGGAACACCTTCTGTGCCTCGCGAAGGCGGTCGGGGAGCGCGGCGATGACCTCGGCCGGGACTGCCGGCCGTCCGGCGCGGCCTTGCGGCACGAAGTCCGCTACGGCGCGGGGAAGCGTTGCGACCGCGAGGACCTCCTCGACGCTCTGCTTGCCGCAGACTCCGCACGCGGAGGAGCCGGCGGTCGGCCCGGCGTAGCGCCCGGCAGGCTCGTGCAGCGGGGGACCGCAGAGTTCGGCCGTGACGACGTTGAACTTCTGATCGGACGACAGCGTACGGTCGGTGCAGTACGCAACCGTATGGAGTTCTCCAGCACCTGCGATGAGGCCCTCGCCGAAGAGGAACCCGGCCGTGAGCTCGAAGTCGTGTCCGGGGGTCCGCATCGTCACGGTCAGCCGCTCCGCGGCGCGCCCCGGCCATCCCAGCCGGATCTCCAACGGCTCCTCGGTGACGAGGCGGTCCTCCCGCTCCCGGGTCCTGTCACGTGTGACCTCGCGCACGCGGACGCGGCGGGAGGGACCTGGGCGGCGGCTGAGGGTCACACCGGCAGCCTATATTTGACCGAAGGCGGACACGAGGCATCGCCTCAGGGGTTTTCGAGGGCAGAGGCGAGGAGAGGACAGGGTGTTCACGCGCTGGAGAGACCCCCACGACGTCGACGACGGCTGGACCTCGGCCGTGTCGTCGGGCTTCGCGCTCGCGGGGTTTCTCTCCTTGGTGTTCGTGGCTTTCACGCTGCTCGCGATGGGGCCGTTCGTGCGCTACGACGCGTACTTCAACCTTGCGCCGCCGCCACCGGAGTGGGTGCCCTTCCTGCATGTCCTCGACCGAGTGGGCCAGCGAGCCATCGCTCTCCCGATCCTCGGCCTCGCGGTGTACCTGGTCTACCGGCAGACCCGGTCCTGGCGCCCGGTCGTCGTCGCCACGCTCTCGGTCTTCATGCTCAACCTGGTCGTGCTGATCTTGAAGCTCGGTCTTGGCAGGGCCTCCCCGAGCACCGCCGACCCGTCCTTCTTCACGGGCGGGATGGCCTACCCCTCCGGTCACGCGGCGAACATCGTGCTGGTGTACGGCCTCGCGACCTACCTGCTGAGCCGGTACATCCGCCCTTCTCGGCGTACCCAGACCCTGATGTGGGGGGCTGTGGCACTCCTTGCGGTGACCATGGTGACCACCTCGCTGACGCTGAACTGGCACTGGTTCGCCGACCTCGTCGCCGGACTCATCGTGGGCGGGATCGTGCTCGAGCTCACCGTCACTCTCGACAGGCTGGTCCCCGCCCACGTCTACACCACAGGCGGCCGCGAGGGACTGCTGGTGATCCGCGACGACGTCGTCCGCGCGGTCCGCATCTTCCGCCCCCGGAGACCGGCCTGACGCGCCTGACGCCGCCTCAGGCCCAGAACGTCTCCCGCGAACGCAGTGCCCTCAGGAGGTCGTCGGCGGAGTCCACCAGGGCCCGTCGCAGGCTTGCGTCGAGTGACTCGCGGTCGACCAGCGACTGCGCGCGGTCGACAGTCGTCCGGTCGACCGCGAGACGGGGGAAGAAGTCGCGGGCGGCTTCGGCCAGGACCCAGCCGGACCGGACCTCGGCCGTGCCCGGCAGCTCGGCGAAGTAGAGCTCGACGTACTGCCCGGTCAGCTCCTCCTGCCCACGGCGCCACAGCCCGCGGCCCGCCGCCTCGATCTCGTAGTTGGAGACGTCCCGCGCGCCGGTGAAGTGTGTCCACGCGAAGGCCTTCGCCCCGGCGTCCGGAATCGCGCACACGGCCTGCACGTGGTCCACTGCGGCCTGCGTGGTCCGCTCGCGGTCGAGCCAGTCGTCGAGCTCGGCGCGCTCGACGGCCCCCAGGGAGGCGAGTCGGACCAGGATCCTCCATCGCACGTCGAGGTCGGGCTCGACACCGTCCGGCAGCCCGGGGCCCTCCAGCCGGGCGCGCAACGTCTCCTCGTCGGTCTCCGAGGCGATCACCGCACGCAGGGCCGCCAGCTGTACGCCGGAGCCCGGGTCGGCTGTGTCGAGCCGAGCGCGCGCTGCTGCGTTGAACCGCCGGAGCGCGTCAACGGGTTCGGGGTGCACGCGGTCGACGAGAGTCGCGAGGCCGAACGTCGTCAACGCCGTCACCCCGACGTCCTGGGTCTCGGTGGGCAGGCCCGACTCGACGAGGACCAGGGCGGTCTCGGGGTCGAGCAGGGCGTTCGCGACGCCGTCGCGCACCGCACTCCAGACCGACGCGCGCAGGAGCGGGTCCGACATCGAGGGCAGCAGGCCCGGTAACGCCGTCAGGGTGACGTCGTCGAGACCGAGCCTGGCCCAGGTCTCGTCGCGAGGGTCGAGCACGACGGGGGATGACGACGCGGCGGGGGAGAGGGGAGCGGGCCCGGCGTCGACGGTGACCGGCTCGTCGCGCCAGCCGCCGTCGCGGTAGATCGAGACGGCCAAGGTGTGGGTGCGCTCGGCAGGGTATGACTCCGGCGCCGCGCGACGCACGGTCGGCGGGGTGGAACCACGGTCCACATAGAGCAGGTCCACGCCGGGTGTGCGCAGCCAGCCCTGTGTCCAAGACGAGAGGTCTTCGGCACCTGCCTCCTCCCAGGCGGACAACAGGTCGTGCATGGTCGCGTTGCCGAAGCGGTGTCGGGCGAAGTGCTCGCGAACACCGGCGAGGAACACCTCGTCGCCTAGGTTGCTGTTGAGCTGCTTGAGGACCGCCGACCCCTTGGAGTAGCTGATGCCGTCGAAGTCCTGCAGCGCCGTGAGGGCGTCGGTGGCGCCGTTGCCCGCGACCGGGTGGGTGCTGGGTCGCTGGTCCGCCTCGAGCCCCCATCGCTTCCTGCCGAACGCGGTGGCCACGTGGGCGTCGGTGAACTCCGTGGCGTCGTGGGTCACGCGGTTGCCCATGTACTCGGCAAAGGACTCGTTGAGCCACAGGTCGTCCCACCAGCGGGGGGTCACCAGGTCGCCGAACCACTGGTGGGCCATCTCGTGGGCGATGGTGGTCGCGCGGTTCGTGCGCTCTGCCCGGGTCACCTTCGAGGTGAACACCAATGGGTCCCGGAACGTCACGCAGCCGGGGTTCTCCATCGCGCCGGCGTTGAACTCGGGCACGAACGCCTGGTGGTAGTCGCCGAAGGCGTAGCGGACACCGAAGAGCCGGTGGAACTCGTCGAAGCACTGGCCGGTGACCGTGAGGATCTCCTCGGCGTCCCGGTCGAGGTAGGACGCGAGTGAGGCCCGGCACTCCAGTCCCAGCCGGATCCCGTCGTGCTCGCTGGTCACGACGTGGTAGGGCCCCGCCACGAGGGTGACGAAGTACGTCGACAGCGGCTCGGTGCGGGCCAGCTCCCACACGCCCGGCTCCACCTGCTCGGCTCGGCCGTTGGCGACGACGACCCAGTCGCGGGGCGTCCGGACGTGGAAGGTGTAGGGGGCCTTGAGGTCGGGCTGGTCGAAGCAGGCATAGATGCTCGGAGCGGCGTCCAGGAAGGACATCGCGTAGGTGTAGTGCCTCCCGTCAGCCGGGTCGACGGCACGGTGCAGCCCTTCGCCGTCGTTGCGGTAGCCCATCACCGCCTCCACCACGAGCTCGTTCTCGCCGTCGAGACCACGCAGAGGGAGTCGGCCGTCATGGAGAACCCCGACGTCGAGCCGAGCACCGTTGAGGCGGACGCTCAGAAGCTCCTTGGGCTTGACGTCGAGGAACGTGTCGGCCGGCCCGCGGGCCGAGAACCGGATCCTGGTCGTCGAGGCGAAGGTGGTCTCACCCCGGTCCAGGTCGAGCGTGACGTCGTACGACGCGACGGTGATCTGCTCGGCGCGGCGGAGGGACTCGGCGAGGGAGAGGCTCGGCATGCGGGCCACCCTAGAGGCAGGGATCGGGAACGTGGCGGGATCCGTCTGCGCCGGCCCTCAAGACAGGTCCCGATGACGCCGATACTCAGGCATGTCAGCAGCGGGAAGCGACGCCACGCGCGGGACGAGGTCCGTCCGGTTACCCGTGGACCCACCCGGCGCCAAGCGATGGGGTGACCGGCTCGCCGGCACCCCGGGTCCGGTGCTGCTCGTGGTCGTCGGGCTGGCTTACCTCGCGCTGTCCCAGCTCGTCATGCTGCGCAGCGACCCAGTCACCGGCGCGAGCCTGTGGCCGGCGGTCGGCCTGACCCTGGGTGTCCTCATGCTGGTGCCCACCGCCCGGTGGGGCTGGGTCGTCGGGGCGGTGGCGCTCGCCGAGCTGGCCAGCGACCTCGCCTGGGGCTACCCGGTGGGCACGACCGTGGGCTGGGCCCTGAGCAACATCGCCGGGCCTCTTCTCGCGGCGTTCCTGCTCCGGAGGACGGGCAACGTCAGGGGTGAGCTGGCGCCCGTACGGCCACTTCTGCAGTTCCTCGCCCTCGGCGTCGTGGTCGGCCCTCTCGCCGGCGCGACCGTCGGCGCGGTGACCACGGCGGTGTCGAGCAACAGCGGCTTCGCCGAGGTGTGGCCGAACTACTTCGTCGGTGACGCCCTCGGCGTCCTCGTGGTGGCCCCGCTCCTCCTCGCGAGTCGCGGGGCCGAGACACGACGGTCCTGGCGCGAGCTCGTCGCACTCATCCTCTCGACGGCGGTCGTCTCGATCGCGGTGTTCACCGACTTCGGCGGCTCGTGGATGATCACGATGCCCTACCTGCTGTTCCCGTACTTCGCGTGGGCCGCGCTTCGCTTCGGTACGTCGGGCACCGCGTGGATGTCGTTGGGCGTGACCGTCGTCGCCAGCGTCTTCACGGCCGGAGGAGTAGGTCCCTTCGCCCTGGCCGGTGAGCCCGAGGGCATCGCGGTGACCCTGCTGCAGATCTTCCTGGCCGCCACGGTCTCCTTCGCGCTCCTGCTGGCCGCGTTGGTGAGCGACCTGAGCGACCGTCGCCAGATCGAGGCCGCACTACGGCACCAGGCCACCCACGACCCGCTCACCGGCCTACCGAACCGCAGTCGGTTCGCCGAGGAGCTCGAGGACGCCCTGGCCGGCGCGGACGCGACCGGCCAGCGGATCGGACTCCTGGTCTGCGACCTCGACGGGCTCAAGGCGGTCAACGACCGCCTCGGGCACAAAGGAGGCGACGAGCTTCTCATCGAGGTCGCCGAGCGACTCCGCGGCAGCGTCAGGCCAGACGACCTCGTCGCACGCATCAGCGGTGACGAGTTCGTGGTGCTGCTCCTCGAGGTGGACGAGGACGTCGTGCAGAGGGTCGCCCGCCGCCTGGTCGACGAGGTCGCCAAGCCCTTCCGGCCGGCGCCGCAGCGCGAGCTGCGCCCCTCCATCTCCGTGGGAGCGGCGGTCGCCGAGGCCGGCGAGACGCCGGACTCGCTCTTCCGCGTCACGGACACGGCGCTCTACCGCGCCAAGCGCCGCGGCCGCGGCCGCGTCGTCGTCGTGGACGAGGTGCTCCGTCGTGAGGCGAGTACCCAGGTCCGGGACGAGGGGCAGCTCCCTGCGGCGTTCGAGGAGGGCCAGCTCGTCTGCTACTTCCAGCCCGTGGTGGAGCTCGCGAGCGGCAGGCTGGTCGGAGCGGAAGCGGCCGTCCGATGGAGGCACCCCGACCTCGGCCTGCTCGACGCGGATCGGTTCATCCCCGCTGTCGAGGCGATGGGCTGGGGCGACCGACTCTTCGAGACCGTGCTCACGCAGTCCCTCCAGGCACAGATGCAATGGGCGAACCGCACCGGGCAGCGTCCGCGCGTCTCGGTCAACACCTCGGCGCTCCAGCTCGGCAGCGGAGGGGTCGTCAACGCGGTGCTTCGCGCGCTCGCAGACACCGACGCCCCTGCGGAGGCCCTCTGCGTCGAGGTCACGAACACCACGCCGCTCGACGACGTCGGGGTCGCGGCCCTGAACCAGCTGCACGCCCTCGGCGTGCGCCTCGTGCTCGACGGCTTCGGCGCGGGCTGGGCCTCGATGAGCAGGATCGCGCGGATCCACTGGGACCTGCTGAAGGTGGACTCTTCCTTCGTCGCCGGCCTCGGGACCGACCCGGCAGCCACCGACATGGTGCGCGCGATGGTGGCCATGGCCGATGCTCTGGGGATCCGAGCAGGTGCCGACGGCGTGACCCGGATGAGCCAGCTCGAGGTGCTCACCGAGCTCGGGTGCGACATCGCCCAGGGGCCGCTGTTCAGCCGGCACCATCCGGCCGACGAGGTCGGCCGGATGCTCGCCTCCGACCGTGTGTGGACGGGGGAGGAGTTCGTGAGGAAGGCCGTGACCGAGGAGCTCGCGACCGCAACGGAGGCCTGAGCCGCCGGTCAGAGCCGGACGAGCATCTTGCCTATGTTCGCGCCCCGGTGCAGGTCGAGGAAGGCGTCCACCGCGTGGTCGAGGCCGTCGGCGTAGGTCTCCCTGTACTTCAGGCGGCCTTCGCGGAGCCAACCGACTGCGGTGTTGAGGTACTCCTTCGCGACGTCGCCGTGGTCGGTGACGATGAACCCCTGGAGCCGCAGCCGCCGGGAGACGACCAGCCACATGTTCCGTGGCCCGGGGGCAGCCTCGGTCGCGTTGTACTGCGAGACCGCCCCGCACAGGGCGACCCGTCCGAAGTCCTTCATGTTCGCGATGGCGCCCTCGAGATGGTCCCCCCCGACGTTGTCGAAGTACAGGTCGAGCCCTTCCGGGGCGTGTTCGCGCAGCCGACGAGCAACACTGCCGTCGTGGTAGTCGAAGGCGCTGTCGAAGCCGAGCTCGTCGACGACGTAGGAGATCTTGCCCGGTGAGCCGGCGGAGCCGACTATGCGAGCCGCACCGAGGTTACGGGCGATCTGTCCGGCTAGGCTCCCCACGGCACCGGCGGCCCCGGACACGAAGACGGTGTCGCCCTCCCGGAGGTCCGCGACTCGGGTGAGGCCGACGTAGGCCGTGAGACCGGGCATGCCGAGCACGCCGAGGTAGGCCGACGCAGGCACCTCGGAGGTGTCGACCCGGCGGGCGTGGTGGGCGTCGAGCACGGCGTGCTCCCGCCAACCGAGCTGGTGGAGGACCACGTCACCGACGGACAGCCGGTCGGACTCCGAGGCGACCACCTCGCCGACCGCGCCGCCCTCGAGGGGCTCGCCGAGCTCGAACGGCGGGATGTAGGACCTCGTCTCGTTCATCCGCCCACGCATATAGGGGTCCACCGACATGACACTGTTGCGGACCAGCACCTGCCCGGGCTCCAGCGGTGGGACCTCGAGCTCGACCAGCTCGAAGTCGTCGTGGGTCGGCCAGCCCCTGGGGCGCGAGACGAGGCGGATCTGACGGGTGGTCTCGGTCATGGCGCGATCCTGTCAGGCGGACCGGTTCTCGATGTCCTCGGGGCTCTGCGGCCGGCGTACCGAGATCACCTCGGGCCGTAGCGCCCACTCCTCCTTGCCGAGCCGAGCGAGCGGCTCGAGCAGGGTGAACTCGGGGTGGCCGTCGACGAGCACCTCGTCGGCCACCGAGATCATCCGGACGTCGCCCAGGACGACGGTCGAGTTCCCGAGCGCGTTGGTGCTGTGCAGGGTGCACTCGATCGACACGGGGGAGGCCGCGACCCGCGGTGGCCGGACCGACTGGCTGGGCGCGGTCGCGATGCCGAGGGCCTCCACCTCGCTGGTCTCGGGCCCGAACCGTGCCGCAGAGTTGTTCACCTGGTCCAGCAGGGGAGCGGAGGCGAGGTTCACGACGAACTCCCCGGTGGCCAGGACGTTGCGGAGGGTGTCCTTTCGGCCGACCGAGGTGAACTGGACGATCGGCGGCCGGGCACACGCGACGGTGTAGAAGGAGTGCGGCGCGAGGTTGACCACGCCGGCATCGGAGACGGTGCTGACCCAGGCGATCGGCCGGGGGACCACGACAGCGGTCAGCAGCCGGTAGGGGTTCACGTCCGGGTCGTCGACGGCGAAGTGGGTGCGCATGGACCCGATCGTAGGTCGCTGCCGGCTGTGACAGAGTTCTCGCCATGAACGACGACAACGTACGCACAGTGGACATCTCCCGCTTGGCGAAGGGCGTCTACGTCGCCACGAACCGACACGGCGTGAAGATGGTCTTCGGCCACGACAACACGCAGATGTTCTCGCCCGTCGAGCTGATGCTCACCGCCATCGCGGGCTGCAGTGGCACCGACATCGACTTCATCACGAGCAAGCGGTCCGAGCCGTCCTCCTTCAGGCTCCGCATCGCCGGGGACAAGGTGCGTGACGAGACGGGCAAGAACCACGTCGCGAACATCTCCGTCACCGTGGACATCGACTTCCCCGAGGGGGAGGAGGGGGACGCCGCCCGCGGGGTGCTCGAGCGCGCGGTGCACCAGTCCCACGACCGGCTGTGCAGCGTGAGCCAGACCATCATGCGAGGCACCCCGATCGCGGTGACGATCGCGGGAGAGAACGCCAGCACATAGCCGTCGCCCGATGAGTTTCGGCGCCGGACACAGTCAGTAGGCCAGCCAGAAAAGCCTTTCGAAACTGTCGGTACCGGAACCTAGGGTGGAGCACATGTCATCACGACCGGCCGTCGAGGCCATCGATCTAGTCAAACGGTTCGGCGACAACCTCGCTGTGGACCACGTCAGCTTCGTGGTGCCCGAAGGCACCGTCCTGGGCCTGCTGGGCCCCAACGGCGCAGGCAAGACCACGACCGTCCGCATGCTCACGACGTTGTCCGTGCCGACGAGCGGCACCGGGCGTGTAGCCGGCCACGACGTCGTCGCCGAGCCCGACGCGGTACGCCGGAGCATGGGGCTGACCGGGCAGGCAGCTACCGTCGACGAGCTCCTGACCGCGCGCGAGAACCTCCGTCTGATAGGTCGCCTCTCCGGGCTCTCTCGCCGCCACATCGCTTCGGTGAGCGACGACCTGCTCGAGCGTTTCTCGCTCACCGACGCCGCCAACCGGATGGTCAAGACCTACTCCGGAGGAATGCGACGCCGCCTGGACCTGGCCGTCAGCCTCATCGCCGCGCCGCCGGTGCTCTTCCTGGACGAGCCCACGACAGGGCTAGACCCGCGCAGCCGCTCCGAGCTGTGGGAAGTGCTGCGCGGACTGGTCCGCGACGGCACCACCCTCCTGCTGACCACGCAGTACCTGGAGGAGGCCGACCAGCTCGCCGACGACATCGTCGTGATCGACAGGGGGAGGGTCATCGCCGCGGGCACGCCGACTCAGCTGAAGGACGAGTCGGGTCGCGCGAGCGTCGTCATCACGCTCACCCACGCCGCGGACCTGACCCGCACAGCGGACCTCGTGAGGTCCTGCTCGCCGGAGATCCATGTCGAGCCGTCCGCGCGGCGGATCACCGCGCAGGCGGACGGTCTCGGCGACATGACCAGGATCGGCGAGGTGCTCGCCGCGAGCGGCATCCAGGTCGACGACCTCGGCCTCAAACGGCCAAGCCTCGACGACGTGTTCCTGCACCTCACGGGCCACCGTGCTGAGGACGAGCCCGGTGGGTCGACCGACGACGGGGTAGGGGAGCGCGGTGCGTTCGAGGAGGCAGTGCGATGACGACGACCGTCCGCGAGCGCCCGGCCATCACCCCGCCGAACCTGGCGCAGGCCTCCACCACGATCGTGTGGCGCAACCTGATCCACATCAAGCGCATGCCGGAGATGCTGCTCGACGTCACCGTCCAGTCGGTGATGTTCGTCCTGCTGTTCGCTTTCGTCTTCGGTGGGTCGATCGCAGTCGCCGGCTCGAACTACCGGGAGTTCCTCCTCCCCGGGATCATGGTCCAGACCATGGTCTTCTCCTCGGCGATCGTGGCGATGGGCCTCACCAACGACCTGCAGAAGGGGATCGTCGACAGGCTCAAGTCGATGCCGATCTCGCGGGCTTCAGTCCTGGTGGGGCGCAGCATCTCCAGCCTGATCCACTCCAGCATCGGCATCGCCGTCATGGGGGTGACTGGGCTCCTCATCGGCTGGCGGATCCGCACGAACGTGGCCGATGCCGCACTCGGGTTCCTGCTCCTGCTGCTCTTCGGCTTCGCGATGATCTGGCTCGGCATCTGGGTAGGTTCGATGATGCGCACCGTGGAAGCGGTCCAGGGCCTGATGTTCACGGTGATGTTCCCGCTGACGTTCGTCGCGAACACGTTCGCGCCACCGGAGAACATGCCGAGCTGGCTGCGCACGATCGCCGAGTGGAATCCCGTCTCGTCGCTGGCCCAGGCCTGCCGCGAGCTGTGGGGGAACGCACCGGCCGTCGGCCCCGATGCCGCATGGCCGTTGCAGCACCCGATCCTCATGGCCGTGGTCTGGCCGTTGCTTCTGACCGCGATCTTCGCTCCACTGGCACTTAGGGCTTTCCGGCTTCGCTCCCGAGACTGATTGTCAGGAGTACAATAATATGTTGCGGATAGTGGTCACCAGCGTCTTCGTGCAGAACCAGAGCAAGGCGCTGTCGTTCTACACCGACGTCCTCGGGTTCGTGAAGAAGACCGACGTCCCGCTGGGTGAGGCGCGCTGGATCACGGTGGCCTCGGCTGCCGACCCCGACGGGGTGGAGCTGTTGCTCGAGCCCAACGGCAACAAGGTGGCCAGGACCTACCAGGAGGGGGTGAAGGCGCAGGGGATCCCGGTGACGAGCTTCGCCGTGGACGACCTCCAAGCGGAGTACGAACGCCTGGTGGGGCTGGGTGTGCAGTTCACCCAGCCACCGACGCCGATGGGCCCGGTGGTGACGGCGGTGTTCGACGACACCTGCGGCAACCTGATCCAGCTGGCCCAGGCCACGTGAGAGGCGATTGCTCAGGGGAGGCCTCCAGAAGAGGGGTTCCCAGCGCGTTCCGTATTAGTTGACATAATGTCGCTTATCGGCGAACTGCGGAGGTCTGCGGGCTGATCGAGAGGGGCTGCTCGGAGGTCCTCCCAGCGCTCGCACCGATCCCCTCAGTGGCTTCGCACTCTCCGATGTCGCAGTGCCGTGCTGACAGAACTACAGGAGTGTGTCTTTCACGGACTCAGAGCCGGCTCGGCGGAGACGGTCTCCCCGAGTCGCTGACCTCTCGGCGACTGCCGCCAGTGTGCGTGCAGCCGCCGCCCGTTCCCCGGTGTACGGCTTGCTCGAGACGCGCTCGCGGACGTCCGACGTCCTCGGGGACAAGGGCGAGGCCGGGCCGGGCGCGCCGGGCGTCGGGCGCCCCTGACTCAGCTCCTCAGCAGCTCCGTCACCTGCCGGATCGACTCCGGCGTGCTGCGGTGCAACACTGCGTGCCACCCCAGAGCTCGTGCTGCCTCGACGTGACGCTGCTGGTCGTCGAGGAAGACGATCTCGTCGGGCTCGACGTCGAGCCGCTGCTCGGTGAGCCGGAACACCGCCGGGTCGGGCTTGGCGAGGCCGACCTCGTGCGAGTAGACGATCACGTCCACGAGCTGCTCGAAGCCGTAGCGCTGCTGCTCCTCACGACGGGCGCCGTCGGCGGAGTTGCTCAGGATCCCCGTGGTGTACGCCGGGCGCAGGCTCGCTGCGAAGTCACGCAGCTCGACGCCGAGCTCGCCGCAGTAGGCGTCCCAGAGCTCGGCCATCATCTGCTCAGCCTGCACCTCGTCCAGACCGAGTGCCTCGGCGTACACGGCACGCATCCGTGACTCGGACACGTCGCCGGTCACCAACCCGCCCACAGGCTCGTGCTCGGCGAAGGCAGCCAGGACGTGGCCTGCGGGCAGGTTCATCCGCCGCTCCCAGCGTCCGATCCATACCTCCGGCCAGGCGTCGTCGTCGACACGCTCGAGGACGCCGCCGATGTCGAACACGACCGCCCTGATCGCCATGCGTCTCCCCTCGTACGGCGGTGGTCACTACGTCCAGGTTGACATAACGCTGAGCGGTCAGGGCTGCAGGAGAACCTTGATCGCGCGACGCTCGTCCATGGCTCGATACCCCTCGGCGACCTCGTCGAGCGGCAAGGTCAGGTCGAAGACCCTGCCGGGCTCGATCCGTCCGGACAGGGTCCGCTCGAGCAGGTCCGGGAGGTAGGCACGCACAGGTGCCATTCCCCCGGCCAGGCCGACGTTGTGGGCGAACATCCGGCGCACGGGGAGCTTCACGCCGTGCGGGACCCCGACGAAGCCGACCGTCGAGCCCGGACGCGCGATCTTGAAGGCGGTACGTATCGCGGCGTCGGTGCCCACGCACTCGAGGACGGCGTCAGCGCCCACCCCCTTGGTCAGCTCGAGGATCGCCTGCTCACCCTCCTCGCCGCGCTCGGCGACGATGTCGCTCGCGCCGAACTCCGTGGCGAGCTTCTGCCGCGGCTCGTGGCGTGACATGGCGATCACCCGCTCGGCGCCCAGCTCTGCTGCCGCCAGGACACCGCAGAGTCCCACCGCCCCGTCGCCCACCACGACCGCCGTCGACCCGGGTCGGACCTTCGCAGAGACTGCGGCGTGCCAACCGGTCGCCATCACGTCCGAGAGCGTGAGCAGGGAGGGGATCAGCGACGCGTCGGGCATCTCGTCGGTCTTCACGAGGGTGCCCTCGGCCTGGTGGACCTTGGCGTACTCACCCTGTCCGCCCTGGGTGAACCCGACGTTCTCGCAACCCGAGGTCATCCCGACCCGACAGTGCGGACAGGTGTTGTCGCTGTGGCAGAACGGCACGACCACGAAGTCACCGGGCTTGAACGAGCGGACATCGGAGCCCACCTCCGACACGACGCCCACCATCTCGTGCCCTATCGGGTCGCCTGGGGTGATGTCGTTCTCCCCGCGGTAGGGCCACAGGTCGGATCCACAGATGCAGGATGCGACGACCTTGACGACCGCCTCGGTGGGCGCCTCGACGGTCGGGGCCGGGCGGTCCTCGAGACGGATGTCCTTCACGCCGTGGATGGTGGTCACTCGCATGCCGGGAATCCTGCCACGCCGCACCTCACCGAAACGTCCGCGCTCGGGTGTCCTGTACCCCATCGAGTGCCGGCGGGCCCTGTCCCCCATACTGTCCTGGGACCCCGTTGCGACGCCCTGCGAGAAGAGCTCCATCGAGAGCGGCGTGCTTGTCCTGACATATCTCATATCTGAGATACAGTGTGCGGCATGACTGAGGACTACCTGAGCCGGATCGGCAACCTGATCCGCGACGCACGCAAGCACCGGGGCTGGACCCAGGCCCAGCTCGCCGAAGTGCTCTCCACCAGCCAGAGTGCGGTGAACCGCATCGAACGAGGCCACCAGAACCTCAGCCTGGAGATGCTCGCGCGCATCGGTGAGGCGCTCGACTCCGAGATCGTCTCCCTCGGTGGCGGGCCGACGCACCTTCGCGTCACGGGTCCCACGACACTGTCCGGCCGGATCGAGGTCAAGTCCTCCAAGAACGCCGGCGTCGCCCTCCTCGCCGCATCCCTGCTCAACCGGGGCCGTACGACGCTGCGCAAGGTGGCTCGCATCGAGGAGGTCAACCGCCTGCTCGAGGTGCTCAACAGCATCGGTGTGGAGACCCGCTGGCTCAACGACGAGAACGACCTCGAGATCGTCCCGCCCGCCGAGCTCGACCTGACGGCGATCGACGCCGAGGCAGCGCGCCGCACCCGTTCGATCATCATGTTCCTCGGTCCGCTCATGCATCGGGAGGACTCTTTCGAGCTCCCCTACGCCGGCGGCTGCGACCTCGGTACCCGCACCGTCGAGCCGCACATGGCCGCGCTCCGCCCGTTCGGGCTCGAGGTCAAGGCAACCGAGGGTGTCTACCACGGCACCGTCAACCGTGCGATCACGCCGCTGCGTCCGATCGTGCTGACCGAGCGTGGTGACACCGTCACCGAGAACGCACTGCTCGCCGCGGCCCGCCACGACGGGGTCACCCTGATCCGCAACGCCAGCCCGAACTACATGGTCCAGGACCTCTGCTTCTACCTCGAGAAGCTCGGCGTGCAGATCGACGGCATCGGAACCACCACGCTGACCGTCCACGGCGTCCCCGAGATCGACGTCGACGTCGACTACGCACCGTCGGAGGACCCGATCGAGGCGATGTCGCTGCTGTCCGCGGCGATCGTCACCGAGTCCGAGATCACCATCGAGCGGGTGCCGATCGAGTTCCTCGAGATCGAGCTCGCGCTGCTCGAGGAGATGGGGTTCAACTACCACCGCAGCGACGAGTACGTCGCCGCAAACGGGCAGACCCGGCTGGTGGACATCACCACCAAGGTGTCGCAGCTGCACTCCCCCATCGACAAGATCCACCCGATGCCGTTCCCGGGTCTCAACATCGACAACCTCCCCTTCTTCGCGGTGATCGCCGCGGTGGCGGAGGGCCAGACGCTGCTCCACGACTGGGTCTACGAGAACCGGGCGATCTACCTCACCGAGCTGACCAAGCTCGGTGCGCAGGTCAAGCTGCTCGACCCGCACCGGGTGATGATCGAGGGGCCGACCCGCTGGTCGGGGGCCGAGATCGTCTGCCCGCCGGCGCTGCGTCCGGCCGTCGTGATCCTGCTGGCGATGCTCGCGTCGAAGGGGACGTCCGTGCTGCGCTCGGTCTACGTCATCAACCGCGGCTACGAGGACCTGGCCACCCGGCTCAACCAGCTCGGCGCGCGCATCGAGACCTTCAGGGACATCTAAGTCTCCGGGAAACCGGTGCGGGTCAGCCGAAGAGGGTCTCGATGAACGACCGGGCCTTCGGCTTGCTCGGCGGCGGCGCCGTCATGTCCGCGGTGATCCGGGGCAGCGGCTCGGTGTGATACGTGCCGACGTTCGCGTGCCAGTCGTTCTCGGCCTCGACGAGGTTCCCGAGGTCGGCACGCTCGAGGAAGATGCCGCTGCACGAGGTGCACCGCGACACCTCGGCGTTGCCGAGCGTCCGGGTCTCCATCTTCGATCCGCATTTGGGGCAGGTCATCTCGTCCACGCGACCGACGTTACTCCCCTGCGCACCACGTGTCCGCGATCGACGCACGAGGAGGGCGAGATGAGTACGCCGACGGATGCGGGACGTCGCGATGAAGGACCAGGATGGACGCGTGCCGCACCAAATGTCGCCCGGTCCGGGGGGTCCCGTGGATACTTCTCACGTGATGCGCCCCCGGACCGGATTCCCCTACCTCGACGCGGTCTGTGACGATCCGCAGACGGTGTTGGCGTTCGCCCACCGAGGCGGCGCCTACCACCCGGACATCGAGGGGCTCGAGAACACCCTCGTCGCCTTCCGCCACGCGGTGGAGCTCGGGTACACCTACCTCGAGACCGACATCCATGCCACCCGCGACGGCGCTCTCTTCGCCTTCCACGACGCGGCGCTGGACCGGGTCACCGAGCATCGTGGGACGGTGGCCGACCTCACCGCCGCGGACGTCGGCCGCGCCCTCATCGGTGGTCGTGAGCAGATCCCCACGATGGCTTCGCTGTTCGAGGAGTTCGCCGATGTCCGGTTCAACATCGACATCAAGTCCGACGCCGCCGTCGAGCCGCTCGCCGACCTCGTCCGGGCGGTCGGTGCTCATGACCGGATCTGCGTCGGGTCGTTCTCACAGAGCCGGATAGACAGGTTCCGCCGCCTTGCTGGTGGCCAGGTCGCCACGGCCGCAGGTCCCCTCGAGGTAGGGCTGTTCCGCGTGCTTCCGGTGACCAGGCTGATCGACGTACTCGTGCGCCGCGGGGCCGCGGCCCTCCAGGTGCCTCATCGCAAGAAGGGGGTCACCGTCCTCACCCGTGGGCTGGTCAGGCGGGCACACGCGCTCGGCCTGCACGTGCACGTGTGGACCATCGACGACCCCGAACACATGCACGAGCTGCTCGACCTGGGGGTCGACGGCGTGATGACCGACCGAACCGACGTGCTGCGCAAGGTCCTGCTCGACCGTGGCCAGTGGATGGGAGCTCCCCGATGACCGAGACCACGCCCACCGCCGGCGGCTCCGGTGGTGTCGCCGAGCTCGATGCGGCGGCACGGCGCAAGGAGCAGCGCGCCTGGTACTTCTACGACTGGGCCAACTCCGCCTTCAGCACAACTGTCGCCGGTGTCCTCTTCGGGCCCTACCTCATCGCCATAGCGAGAGAGGCTGCGGTCGACAACCGCATCGACGTGCTGGGCCTGTCGATCGCCCCAGGGTCCCTGCCGTCCTTCACGATCACTGCCTCGACGTTGCTGTCAGCCGTCCTGCTCCCGCTCCTCGGCGCGGTCGCCGACCGGACGTCCCGGAAGAAGGACCTGCTCGCCGGTTTCGCCTGGACGGGTGCCGCAGCGGCCTCTCTGCTGTTCTTCGTCCAGGGGGACAACTGGCAGCTCGGTGTCATCTCCTTCATGGTGGCCAACCTCTGCTTCGGCGCCGCGGCGGTGTTCAACGACGCGATCCTCTGCCTGATCTCGAACGAGGAGGAACGCGACCGGGTCTCGTCGACGGGATGGGCCTATGGCTACGCCGGTGGGGGTCTGCTGTTGGCCGCGAACTTCCTGCTGGTCACCTTCCATGACGCCGTCGGCGTCAGCGAGGGGATGGCAGTGCGCATCAGCCTGCTCTCTGCGGCGCTCTGGTGGGCCGGCTTCACCTTCATCCCGTTCCTGGGCCTGAAGAACCGGGCACCACAGCACGTCGTGCCGGAGGGAGGCGGACTGGTCTCCCAGAGCTTCGGTCAGCTGTGGGCGACCCTGAAGGACCTCCGGCAGTATCCGGTCGCCCTCACCTTCCTGGTCGCCTACCTGTTCTTCAACGACGGGATCCAGACGGTCATCGCATCTGCCTCCATCTACGGCGTCGAGGAGCTCGAATTCGACACCGGCACCGTGCTCGCCACCTACCTGGTCGTGCAGTTCGTGGCAGTCATCGGGGCGGTCGGCTTCGGGCGGGCAGCCGACCGGTTCGGGGCCAAGCGGGTGATCCTCGTCGGACTGGCGATCTGGATCGCCATCGTGACGGCGGCGCTGTTCGTGCCTGCCCGACAGCTCGTGGCGTTCCTGGTGCTCGCGGTCGCCATCGGCATCGTCCTCGGCGGCACGCAGGCCCTCTCCCGCTCGTACTTCAGCCTGCTCATCCCGAACGGTCGCGAGGCGGAGTACTTCAGCTTCTACCACGCGATGGAGCGGGGCACGAGCTGGTTCGGCACCCTGGTCTTCGGTCTGGTGTACCAGCTCACAGACTCCTACCGGCCCGCGATCTTCGCGCTCGTGGTGTTCTTCGTCATCGGCGGTGCGCTCCTGCTGAAGGTCGATACCGCGCGCGGCATCCGAGAAGCCGGTAACGTCGCTCCATCGGTCATCTGACCCGGCAGCCCCTCGGCCCCCCGGAGCGTGGTCCAAGCCACGCTCCGGGAGAGATCTCCCACGTGTATCCGCGCGCGGCGCGGGTACCGGGTGCGAAGGACCACAACATCGGCCCGGGCTCCGGGAATCCCCGGCGCGCGCGAGTCGTTGGGTCTTCTGAAGGGCACGATCCTGGGCGTGGATTGAGGACTGTCCGGTATCGGATCTGCACACGGGGAACACACACATCAGGAGGTGGCTCGATGGGAGAGCGTACGCTGCGCGGCGCCCGTCTCGGCGGCCAGAGCTTTGAGGACGAGCGCGGGATCGAGTTCGCCGCGCGCCAGCAGGTCGGCTACAAGTGCCCGCAGGGCCACGAGTTCGAGATCACCATGTCGGTGGAGGCCGAGGTGCCTGCCGTGTGGGAGTGCCCGCGCTGCGGCGCCGAGGCGCGGAGCACCAGCGGCATCGAGCCCGAGGCGAAGGTGGAGAAGCCGGCCCGCACCCACTGGGACATGCTGCTCGAGCGGCGTTCCATCAAGGAGCTCGAGGACATCCTCAGCGAGCGTCTGGAGCTGCTTCGCGGCGGCGCGATCGGCCCCGCTCACCTGCACCGCACCCCGACGCGCAAGTCGAAGTCGAAGAAGACCGCCTGAGCGGAACCGCTCCTCAGTCGACGACGTCGCCCTGGACCACCGAATCGGGTCCGGGGCGCTGTCGTGCCTGGGCACCGCCGGTGGCCGGGCCACCCGGCCCGCCGAGGAACTTGCGGGTGATGACGGCGGTCAGCGCGCGTCGGGCCAGCGGCCGCGTGAACGGCAGTATGAAGAAGAACCCGACGGCGTCGGTCACGAACCCCGGCGTGAGCAGCAGGGTGCCGCCGACCAGCACCAGGACACCGTCGGCCAGCTCGCGTGCCGGCATCCGGTACGACGAGAGCGCCTCGCGCAGCGCCCGCCACGCAGCGGACCCCTCGCGTTTGAGCAGCGCAGCACCCAGGATGCTGTCCAGCACCAGGATCAGCACCGTCCAGCCCACCCCGATCGCCTGACCGGCCCGGATGACGAGGTAGATCTCCACCAGCGGCACGATCACGAACAAGGCGGCCAGGACGCTCCAGGGGAGTCTTCGGGTCACAGGTCTCACTTCCGGTTCCGGCGCGACGTCACCTTCGAGAGTACGTCGTGTGCCTGGCGCTGTCGCTCCCGAAGCCCCCAGGTGGTGATCCTGCGGAGCGACTCCACGGCCACGTCGGGACTCATCTTCGACTCGCCTCGCACACGTTCGACGAACTCGATCGGAACCTCACGCACCCGCAGACCCGCCTCCACCGTGCGCCAGGCAAGGTCCGCCTGGAAGCAGTAGCCGACCGAATGGACGCTGTCGAGGTCGATCTTCTCCAGGGCGGTACGCCGAAAGAGCCGGAAGCCACCGGTGGCGTCGCGAACCGGGATGCCGAGAAGGATGCGGGTGTAGAGGTTGCCGCCCCTGGAGAGTGCCACCCTGGTCCAGGGCCAGTTCACCACCGATCCTCCGGGGACCCAGCGCGAGCCGAGCACGAGGTCGGCGTCCTCGAGCGCATCGAGCAGCCGAGGCAGCTGCTCGGGCTGGTGGGAGCCGTCGGCGTCCATCTCCCCGATGACGTCGTAGCCGTTGGCCAGGGCGACCCGGAAACCGTGCAGGTAGGCCGCGCCGAGCCCTTCCTTGGCGGTCCGGTGCACCACCGAGACGTGGCTGTCTGCCTCGGCAAGCTCGTCGGCGATCTCGCCGGTGCCGTCGGGCGAGCCGTCGTCGACGACCAGGACGTCGGCGTCGGGGAGGCTCTTGCGGACGCGACCCACGATCCAGGCGAGGTTCGCGGCCTCGTTGTAGGTCGGCACGACCATCACGACCCGGCCGAGTGTCATGTCTCTCCTGCTCCCACGCTGACCCGTTCACGGGGGCCGTCGCCCTCTGCCCCGGGCCCGACCCGGCGTCGACGATAGTTCACCCAGAGGGCCGCCGAGACGGAAACCGCAGCCCCGAGGGTGAGCAGCAGCTCGACAGCCGGCGCCCACCGCATGGCCGGTGTGGTGGTGGCGTGCACGGGCAGGCTGTGGAGCAGCACCGACCGAGATCGCACCGGGGCACGCTCGACCACGTGGCCGTCCGGAGCGATGATGCCCGACACGCCATTGGTGGCGGCCACGACGACGTAGCGGTTGGTCTCGATGGCCCGCAGCCGCGAGATCGCGAACTGCTGCTCGATCTGACCGGTGCCCATGTAGGTCGCGTTGTTGGTCTGCACCACCACCATCTCGGCACCGCCGTCGACGACGTCGTGAACCACTTCGTCGTAGGCGACCTCGAAGCAGATCACGTCCCCGACGGTGGTCTCGCCCATGGTGAGGACCCCCGGTTCGGTGCCGGGCACCATGTCGCGGGGGATCTGGTCGAGCCGTCGGATGTAGGGCGAGAGGACGTCGCGGAAGGGGATGTACTCCCCGAACGGGACCGGGTGTGTCTTGGAGTACTGCTGCACGGGACCGGTCCCCGGCTCCCAGACGATTCCTTGGTTGAACACGTCGGCCGGGCCCTCCCCCGAGACCATGGCCCCGACGAGGACCGGCACGCCCACGGCGTCGACGGCGCCCTGGATGTCGTCGTACACGGTCGGGTCGGCGAAAGGGTCGATGTCGGTGGAGTTCTCGGGCCAGATCACGAGGTCCGGACGGTCACCCCCGGCCGCGACCGACGCGGCGAGGTCGTGGGTGGCCTGCACGTGGTTGTCGAGCACAGCGCGGCGCTCGGCGAAGGCGTCCATGCCCTCCCCGGGCACGTCCCCCTGGACCGCGGCCACCGAGACGTCCCGGTCCGGCTCCTCGGCCGGCGCGGGCGACCACGGCGTGTAGGCGCCTCCGAGCACGACGACCAGGGTGGGCATGAGCACCGCGGCCACTCCCCGGACAGGGGCACGCCGGGCCTCGAGCACCGCCCAGGCGAGGGCCGTCCCTACAAGGGCGACCACGAACGTCGTACCCGCGGACCCCACGTAGGCGAAGAGGGACGCGGCAGGTGTGTCGGCGGTGGCGAAGGACAACCTCCCCCACGGAAAGCCGCCGAACGGGACGCTCGAGCGCAACGCCTCGACAGCAACCCAGAGCATCGCGGTCCACAGCGGCCACCAGCGCAGCCGCTGGACGAGAGCCCCGCCCGCCCCGAGCAGACCGTAGAAGACGCCCTGGATCAGCGAGAGCAGCACCCAGGCGTCCCCTCCGATGACCTGGAGCCAGGGCAGCAGCACCAGCATGAAGGTGGTGCCGAAGACGACGCCGACGACGAACCCCTGACGTGGCCGCAGGCCTTCCAGCAGCAGGCTCAGGCCCGCCACGCCGAGGGGCAGCAGGAGGAAGACCGCGAAGGGCTCGAAAGCGATCGCGACCGCGCCCCCGGCGAGGGCGGCCAGAGCCAGGCGGAGGAGCAGCGGCATACCCAGAAAACTACCCCTGCAGGGAAGCGCGAGGGGCCCGGACCCTTCGGACCGAACCTGTACCCGCTGGCTGCGGGCCACGGGTCCGTTGTCTACTGGGCACCGGGCACCTCGCGTGTCCTCGCCCCGCCCCGCGTACCGACCTCCGGGAACAGCGTGCCCCAGGTTCGTGGTACCCGACCTGGTCACGTGGTCACCTGGACGTCAGTGCGCGGTGCGGCCTGCATGGCAGGACCAATGAGACTGTGAACCGGGGATGTCGGTCTGTCAACCACCTGCTGAACAGCCGGATCGGGCGAAATCGCAGGTCAGACAACGTTCCCCGCCACGAGGAGCCCAAACATTTTTCTTTTCTGTTCCGGCGTGTCGCATTGCGACACGCCGGTGGGCATTCATCCCGGTACGACCACCGTGCCGGTTGCCGTGGTGGCGACGAGGGGCTCCTCCAGCATCCCTGCCGCCGACTCGGACTCCTCGGGACGACCGCGGGCGACGACCTTCGCCATGAAGGCGATGGTCCGTGAGCGGCGGCCCACACGGACCACCTCGGCGGTCACCTCGACGACGTCCCCGGCTCGCACCGGTGCCTTGAACTGCACGTCGGAGTAGGACGCGAACAGGCCCTCGTCACCATCGGTGCGGATGCACACCTCGGTGGCTACGTCACCGAAGAGCCCGAGTGAGTAGGCCCCGTCGACGAGGTTCCCGGCGTAGTGGGCGTGGGAGTACGGGACGTAGCGGCGGTGCGTCACCGTCAGTCCGAGACGCTGGTCGTCCATGTCAGACACCTGCTTCCGCGGCATCCGCGCGCCGGGTGATGAGCGCGTCGGTCAGATAGCTGGCCACCTCGCCCGGAGTCGTCCCGCGGGCGAAGACCCGGTCCACGCCGAGCTCACCTGCCATCGCCTCGTCGAAGCGGGGCCCCCCGACGATCAGCAGCGGCCGCTCGTCTGCGGGGTAGGCCTCGCGGAAGGCGGCCGACATCTCCTTGGCGTTGAGCAGGTGCGCGTCGCGCTGGGTGACCACCTGCGAGACCAGGACCGCGTCGGCGCCCTCCTCGTGGGCACGCGCGACGAGGTTGGGCACGGACACCTGGGCGCCTAGGTTCACCACGCGGATCTCCTCGTAGTACTCGAGCCCCTTCTCCCCCGCGAAGCCCTTGATGTTCAAGATCGCGTCGATCCCCACAGTGTGGGCGTCGGTGCCGATACAGGCTCCGACGACGACGAGCTCGCGGCGCAGCCCCCGCTTGACGGCGAGGTTGACCTCCTTGGGGGTGAGCAGCGGGTAGTCGCGCTCCACCACGCTGACCTTCGAGGTGTCCACGAGGTGGCTGACCCGGCCGTAGACCACGAAGAACGTGAAGTCAGGGCCCATCGCCTTCGCATGGACGACCATGGCCGGGTCGATGCCCATCTTGTTGGCCAGCTGGGCCGCAGCACCCTCCGCGGTCTTGGAGTGCGGCATCGGCAGGGTGAAGGAGACCTGCACCATGCCGTCCCCGGTCGTGTCGCCGTACGGACGCAGGATGCTCACCGCTCGCCCTCCAGGATCTCGGTCGCGGGGTTGAAGTACTCCGGCGCCTTGCGGGCCACGCCGTCGAGGCCACGCCCTGCGTCGGCGGGCCGCTTCATCAGCCCGAAGGTGCCGTCGGCGATCGCCGCGAGGAGCGGAGGGTCGCCGGCGGAGTCGCTGTCGGCGGCGATCCGCTCGAGCAGGTCGATGCTCTCGGCGAGAACCTGGCGGGCCCGTTCGGCGATGAAGCCGTCCGGTGCCGGCCGGAGGTCCTCCTGGAGGCTGCCGGCCGCGTTCAGGACATACCTGACGTTCTGGAGCGCGAGGTCGCGGTCGGAGAGCCAGGGCGTCACCACGGCCTCGGTCATCATGCCGACCAGGAGGATACCCTGGCCGGTGAGCGCACCGGCGAGGTTGAAGAAACCGTCGAGCAGGTAGCCACGGAAGATGTCCCCTGTCATGTGACGGGTCGGCGGCATCCACTTCAACGGGGCGTCGGGGAAGAGCTCCCTGGCGAGTAGGGCGTGCGCGAGCTCCATGCGGAAGCTATCGGGCACGTCGGGGTCGATCTCGAAGGCGTGGCCGAGGCCGAGCTGCCAGTTCTCGAGACCTGCCTCCTTGGCGAAGTACTCGTTGAGCAGCTGTGAGGTGGTCACCGTGTGGGCAGCCTCGACGGCGTCCGCAGTGGTGAGGTAGTTGTCCTCGCCGGTGTTGATGATGATGCCCGCGCGGGCGTGCACCTGGCGGCTGAACCGTTGGTCGACGAACGTGCGGACCGGGTTGATGTCGCGGAAGAGGATGCCGTACATCGAGTCGTTCAGCATCATGTCGAGCCGCTCGAGGCCGGCGAGGGCGGCGATCTCCGGCATGCACAGGCCCGAGGCGTAGTTGGTGAGCCGGACGTAGCGACCGAGCTCGGCGCTCGACTCGTCCAGGGCGGTCCGCATCAGCCGGAAGTTCTCCTGGGTGGCGTAGGTCCCGGCGAAGCCTTCCCGGGTGGCGCCCTCGGGCACGTAGTCGAGCAACGACTGGCCCGTGGACCGGATGACGGCAATGACGTCGGCACCCTCGCGAGCCGCCTGCTGGGCCTGTGGGATGTCCTCGAAGATGTCGCCGGTGGCCACGATCAGGTAGATCCACGGCTTCTGCGCGGGGTCGCCCCACCGTTTGACGAGGCGGTCGCGTTCACGGCGGCGGGCGTCGACGCGCTTGAGGCCGGAGCCCACCTGCTTGCGTGCCGCCGAGCGCGCACGGACGAGGTCGCGGCCCTCGGGGACGCGGAAGCGCACGGAGCCTGCGGCAGCCTTCTGGGCGAGGACGGTGAGGTCGTCGGCCTCGCCGCGCACGAGGGCGTCCCAGACCGGCAGTGCCACGCCGTGCTCGATCCCGGCGTCGCCCCGGACGGCGTCGAGCAGCCGGTTCACCCACGGGATGCCGTCGGCGTCGGCACCCCGGAGTCCCCCGAGGCGAAGGGTGGCCCGCTCCACCGACACGGTTGTGTGCTGCTGCGCGAGCTTGACGATGGGGCGGCCGACCTGCCGGGCCAGCGACCGGGCCTTGCGGACGGTCACCGGGTCCAGGTCGAGCTTGCCCCGGGGTCGGCGGGTGCTCATCGGAGTGCTCCTGGTTCTTCGTAGGCGACCTGCCCGGACACCACGGTCATCACGCAGCGAGGCAGGTCGAGGTCTGGGTGCAGGTCGGGCAGGTGAGGTACGCCGGCGCGCGGGTCGGTCGACCAGGCGGCGACCCGGGCGTCCGGTGTCTGAACGACGAGGTCGCCGGGGACGTCCCACACCGCGAGGAAGGCCGGAGCGCCCGGGGCGAGGACGCCGCCCTCGTCTCGACGGGCCGCGCGCCACCCTCCTCGGGTGTGGGCGTTGAAAGCTGCCCGCACGGTGAGTCGCTCCTGCTCGCTGTGGTGGTGGGCCGCCGCGCGAACGGCGGCCCAAGGGCCGAAGCTCGTGACCGGGGTGTCCGACCCGAAGGCCAGTGCCACACCGGCGCGGTTGAGAGATGCGTAGGGGTTCATGGGGAGGGCACGATCCACGCCGAGCCGCTGTGCATAGAGGGCGTCGAGGCCTCCCCACAGCTCGTCGAACACCGGCTGCACGCTCGCGGTGACGCCCAGCTGCCCGAGAGTCTCCATGTCTTCGGGGCCGGCCATCTCGAGATGCTCGAGGCGGTGGCGCCCGCGGACGACGGCGGGTACGCCGATGACCTCCGCAGCCATGCGGAACCCTGCGACGAGCTCGGCGGTGGCTCGGTCGCCGATCACGTGGAAGCCGGCCTGGATCCCCACCTGGGTGCAGGCCACGACGTGGTCGCGGACCTGCTCGGCGTCGAGGTAGAGGTGACCGGAGGTATCGGCGTCGGCGTAGGCGGCCTTCATCGCCGCGGTGCGCGAGCCGATCGCCCCGTCCATGCACAGGTCCCCCGCCGCCCCGGCGCAACCGAGCTCGAGCGCGGTCTCAACCTCCTTCAGACCGCCCCAGTAGCCCACCACCTCGGGCAGCGTCCGCCCCGCGCGCAGGGCCTCGATGGTCGCGAAGTCCTCTCGAGGCGACAGGTGCGGAGCCCCGAGCTCGTGCACCATGCCGATGCCTTGGCCGGCGGCGTCGGCAAGGGCCCGGTGAATCGCATCCTCGCGGACCGACGCCGGGACCAGCGCGAACATCGCTTCACGGGCCACGTGGTGGGCATCTCGGGCGAGAAGACCCGACGCGTCGTACCCGTCGGCGCCGACGGCTCCAGGTGCAGCGTCGAGGAGCGCCGAGGACACGACCGCGGAGTGCACGTCGACGCGCGCAAGGTAGGCGGGACGGGAACCCACGGCCCGGTCCACCTCCTCGCGGGTGAAGGGCCGTTGCTCCGGCCACTGGGTCTCGTCCCAGCCGTATCCGAGGACCACCGGGAGCGACGAGGCGAAAGCGAACTTCTCCAGGGCCTCCAGCGCAGCCTGCAGCGTCGGGGTCTCGCTGAGGTCCAGGCTGCTCGTGGCGAGCCCGGTCTGGGCGAGGTGGGCGTGTGCGTCGACGAAAGCCGGCGTCACGAGCCGGCCCTGGAGGTCGACGATCCGGTCGGCGTTGTCCACGAAGTGTGCCGAGGCGTCGTCGTCGCCGGTCCACACGACCTGGCCGTCCTCGATGCAGAGGGCTGTCGCGTGCGGGTCGGCCGGGGTGTGGACGTAGCCGCCACGAAGAAGTGTCCGAGTCACAGGTTCATTCTCCGCACATCCACCGTGCTCGCGTCGAGCCGGCTCACAGCCGTCGTTCGAACAGGCCGCGGACGCCGTCGTTCTCGCGAAACAGCGACATGGCGTAGTCCGCGTGGCCGGGGACGTAGCCGTTGCCGATGAGCATGGCGACATCGGCAGCGAGCCCCTCCGCGCCGAGCGCCGCGCCGCTGAACGAGGTGGCCATCGAGAAGAAGATGACGGTTCCGCGGTCGGCGGTCGAGAGGATCGCCCCGCCCTCGCAGCCGGGGACGTCGACGCAGACGACGGTGACGTGCGCCGGACCACCGGCAGCGGTCACGGCCCGAGACAGTGCCACGGGGTCGCGGGCATCGGCGATCGTCACCGAGTCCGCGAGGCCGGCCGCCTCGAGCAGGTCGGCCTCGTGCCGGTGGGGCACGACGCCGATCGTGCATGCCGCGCCCGCCTTCGCCGCGGCGGCCAGGGCGAGGGCGCCGGACTTTCCGGCCGCGCCGATCACCGCGACCGTCGGCCGGGTCCCCGCCGCGGTGTACTGCTCGACCACCCGGGCGGTGAGGGCCGGCGCTCCGCAGACGTCCATCACCGATAGGGACAGCTCGGCCGGCAGGTCGTCGGGGATGCGTGCGGCGATGGACCGTCCGAAGAGGATGGCGTAGCCGTCGGCGGGAACCTGCTCGCTGTGGCCGTCCCAGCGGGTAAGACCGTCCTCGATCACGAGCGGAGTGAGGGTCAACGAGACCAGGGTGGTGACCCGGTCGCCCACGCTCAGGCCGAGGGGTGACTCCTCCCCCACCTCCTCGACCGTGCCGACGAGCATGCCGCCCGACCCGGTCTCGGGGTTCTGCATCTTGCCGCGCGCGGCGACGATGTCGAGGACCTCGGCCCTGACCGCCGCACCGTCCCCGTCGTGCTTGCGCTCGAGCTGTCGGAAGGACGCCGCATCGAGGTTCAGGCGCTCCACCCGGATCCGCACCTCGTCCGGCCACAGC
>DATHVS010000235.1:0-4651 GCA_035461195.1 Nocardioidaceae bacterium | reverse complement strand
TGATGGCCACAAACAACTCCGGAGACATCTCCGAGGTGAAGTTCCTGACCGTTGCCGAGGTGGCCACGGTCATGCGTGTTTCCAAGATGACGGTGTACCGCCTCGTGCACTCCGGCGAGCTGCCGGCCGTGCGGGTGGGGCGCTCCTTCCGGGTGCCCGAGGACGCAGTGAACGACTATCTGCGCAAGAGCTACTTCCAGACCGGCTGAGCTCGACCAAGGCGGAACAACGACGACGGTGGCGGCCCCTGGGGCCGCCACCGTCGTCGTTCGGGGGTGCGCGTGTCAGAAGCGGACGAAGTTGGCGGCGACGACCCAGCGACCGTAGGCGTCCGGAGTGGCCCCGACGCCGAGGCGACGAGACTTGGGGCTGAGCAGGACGGCGCGGTGGCCCGGCGACTGCATCCACATGCGGACCAGCTTGCGCGGGGCCATCGAGCCGCGGCCGAGGGTCTCCCCGGCGTACCTGGCGTTGCACCGGTTGAGCACCGTCGTCATCGACTGGTGGTAGAACTGATTGCTCTCCGCGAGGTGCCTGCTCCACCTCTTTGCGGTGGTGGTGGCGCAGGCCGCGACGCGCAGACGGGGCAGGCCGTGGTTCGCCCGGCGCTTGTTGACGATGCGCTGGACACGTCTCTCGTAGGTCAAGGGGGCCATCGCCAGCGAGGTGCCGGTCACCAGGGTCTTGGTCGGCGCGGCGTTCGCCGGCGCGGTGGTCAGGCCCATGAGGCCGAACGTCGTCAACGCGAGCGTGACGACGCCGACGACGAGCCGGCTGGCGGAGCGGGTGAGCGTGCGGGGGCGGGGTACGCCAAAGCCTCGTGTGTGCATGTCAAAGGCCCCTCCCAAGGCCTCATGAGCGTCGCCGAGGTCCACCCGCTTTGAGCGGTGATGCACCATCAGCCACGAATAGCTTGGTAGCCGTTCCTTGTGCTGCTTGCCTACAGTGTCCCGGTCTGCGCTGGGTCATAAACCTGCGATTGAGCCCAGGCTGTGTCTCCAGGACCAGATGCGTTCCTCAGTATGCCGAGAATCGTGTGGCTTGTGAGCAAACTGAGAAGAAAGATGTCAACGAGACACACTATGGGTTTGTGTCGTCATAGATGAGACGTTGCGCACATAAAGAGATGATGCGGCTTTTGGGCGATTTCTCGAGCGGCGCGGGACAGCGGATGACCGACCTGCGTACCGATTTCCGGGGGTGGGGGCACGGCAAGTAGGCTTGCCCCTTGGTGTCGCCCCTGCGTTCGGTGGGTGCGATCGATCCGAGGCTCGAAAGGTCCACAGTGGGTTCTGTCATCAAGAAGCGCCGTAAGCGAATGGCGAAGAAGAAGCACCGCAAGCTGCTCAAGAAGACGCGCATCCAGCGTCGTCGTCAGGGCAAGTAAGCTCCGCTGACACGCGGCGAGGCAGGTGGGCGTCTGATGGGCCGCATCGTTCTGGTCACCGGGGTATCCGGCGACCTCGGGGGACGTTTCGCGCGGTTGCTCTCGGCCGACCCCGCAGTAGAGCGGGTGATCGGCGTCGACGTCGTGCCCCCACGCGGTGACCTGGGCGACGTGCGGTTCGTCCGCGCCGACATCCGCAACCCTGTCATCGCCAAGGTGATCGCGGGGGAGGACGTCGACACGGTCGTGCACATGAGTGTCATCGCGACCCCCGGCACAGCAGGCGGCCGGTCGACGATGAAGGAGCTCAACGTGATCGGCACGATGCAGCTCCTCGCGGCCTGCCAGAAGGCCCCGAGCCTCAAGCGGCTCGTGGTGCGCTCCTCGACCGCCGTCTACGGCTCCTCGCCGCGCGATCCCGCCATGTTCACCGAGGACATGGCTCCCAAGCGGATGCCCCGGTCGGGCTTCGCCAAGGACGTGGTCGAGGTGGAGGGGTACGTCCGTGGCTTCGCGCGCCGCCGCCCCGACATCGAGGTCACCATGCTGAGGGCGGCGAACACGGTCGGCCCCACGGTGGTCTCGCCGATGTCCCAGTACTTCCGGCTCCCCGTCGCGCCCACCGTGCTCGGCTTCGACGCACGGCTGCAGCTGCTCCACGAGGACGACCTGCTGCGGGCGCTCCTGCACTCCGCGACCAACGGGGTCCACGGGACCTTCAACATCGCCGGAGAGGGCATCTTGATGCTGTCCCAGGCGCTGCGGCGGCTCGGCAAGCCGTCGGTTCCGCTGCCGTCGTTCGCAGCCAGCCAGGTCGGCTCGTTCGTACGCCAGTCCAGGGTTGCGGACTTCTCGCCCGAGCAGATGGCGTACCTGACCTACGGCCGCGGCGTCGACACCGCGAGGATGCGCGAGGTGCTCGGCTTCGAGCCCGAGCACACCACCGAGTCCGCGTTCGAGGCCCTGCGCCGCACCGTCGGCCCGGGCCCCATCTCCGGAGACCGCGTCGAGGCGGTCGAGCAGTTCGTGACTCGCGCGATGGGAGCCGGCCGTGGCTGACGCAGAGATCATCCCGCTCGGCACCCGCGGCCGCCCCGGCCGGGGCACCGGCAGCGCCAAGCCTTCGGCGTCGGCACGCAGCCTCGCCGGTGGCGGAAAGAAGGCAGCGCCCAAGCAGCCCACGCTCAAGAAAGGTGCCGCGAACAGCGATCCGGAGGGCACCTCCTCGACGAAGCCGGCCCCCCAGCCAGAGGCCCCGGAGACGGCGAAGCGGCCCCCGCGTCAGCCGGTGCCGAAACAGCCGGTCACCGACCGCCGCCCCAGCGGTACGCCGCAGGAGGACACGTTCTCGGGCACACACGCGACGGGCCGTCCCGAGACGTCGAGCACCACGACACGCGATCGAGCACCCGGCGACGGCATCCCGGTCACCGACTGGCTGCACGCCTTCACAGGCGCAGCGAAGGAGATCTTCGGCGACAACTGGGAGCCCCGACTCGCGGAGTTCCTGGCCTTCTTGCGCCGGCGGATCACCGGCGACTACATCGTCGACGAGTACGGCTTCGACGCCGAGATCACCGAGCGGTTCTTCTACGCAGCGATCCGGCCCATCGCCGACAAGTGGTTCCGGGTCGAGGTCCGCGGCGCCGACAACATCCCCGCCGAGGGCGGCGCGCTCGTCGTCTCGAACCACTCGGGGACGGTCCCCGTAGACGGCCTCGTGACCGGCGTCAGCATTCACGACCACACCGGCCGCCACCTGCGCCCGCTCGGCGCCGACCTCGTCTTCCGGCTTCCGATCGTCGGCGAGGTCGCTCGCAAGGGCGGCGCGACCTTGGCCTGCAACGAGGACGCCGAGCGGATGCTCCGCGGCGGAGAGCTCGTCGGGGTGTGGCCCGAGGGCTTCAAGGGCATCGGCAAGCCGTACTCCGACCGCTACAAGCTCCAGCGCTTCGGGAGGGGCGGATTCGTCTCGGCCGCGCTCCGCACCGGGGTGCCGATCGTGCCGTGCTCGGTGGTCGGGGCCGAGGAGATCTACCCGCTCGTGGGCAACCTTCCCTCGCTCGCCCGCCTGCTCGGGGTGCCCTACATCCCGATCACGCCACTCTTCCCGCTGCTCGGTCCGCTCGGCCTCGTGCCGCTCCCCTCGAAGTGGATCATCGAGTTCGGCGAGCCGATCCGCACAGACTCCTACGACGACGGTGCGGCCGACGACCCGATGCTGGTCTTCAACGTGACCGACCAGGTCCGCGAGACGATCCAGCAGACGCTGTACTCCCTGCTGATGCAGCGCCGCTCCGTCTTCTACTGACAGGCGTCGTCCCGAGCGCGTGCCGCTCGTGGAGCGGCCGGAGACCCGCGTCACGAGGCGGGTGGACGAGCGTCAGTCGAGAAGGCCGTCGCTGTCGGGGAGGAGCGTCTCCACCACACCGGTGAGACTCTTGTTGACCTCGTCGGTGCTCTTCTCGAGCGTCGACTCGTCGTCGGAGGTGCCCGAGGAGGTGCCGCCGCTGAGACCCGGGAGCAGTGACGTCAAAGTGCCCGGCTGCCACGTCGGGGACGGCAGGGGCGTCGTCGGCGTCGGGTCGGTGCCAGGAGCCGGGGGCGCGGTGGGTCCTGTCGAACCAGGGGCGTCGTCGGCGACAGGCGCGACGTCCCTGCGAACCACGACGGGATGGTTGTTGTCGAGCTCGCGGCCGGCAGCCAGAGCCAGCGCACGGTCGACCTCGGCCCGCGCCAGGAAGATTCCGGGGACCTCGACGAGCGGAAGCTCCGCGGCGCACGTGCCACAGAGGCCGGCGGCCTCGTTGTCGATCTCGTGCAGCAGGATCGCAGCCGCAGTGAGCTCGCCCTGGGCCTCGGCGGGCACCGTGGACGCCAGGTTCTCCAGCGACTCGATGCCCTCTGCGGTGAAGGTGCGCACCGACACGATCGAGTCGGGGTCGCCTGTCTCGCGGAAGGCCTCGAACAGCAGCGTCGAACCCTCTCGGGCCGAGAAGGAGAAGGCCGTCAGCGTCTCGGGCACCCGGGGCTTGCTGTCGACCGCGTCGGAGGCGAGGAGCCCCTCGACCTCGACGAGCCGGTCGGAGGCCTGGCTGAGGAGGTTCTTGCCCTTGCTGGCGTTGCTCAGGGTGAGCTCGGCCTCGGCCTTCTCGATCCCGCGCTTGATCGGGTAGAGCGCCTCGCCGGGGAGGGCGCTCTGGGCGGCAGCGGCCATGGTCGTCGTACCGCCGATGAGCACGAACGCCGTCGCCGCGGCAACCA